>CAYPUP010000409.1:0-2211 GCA_964413795.1 uncultured Ignavibacteriales bacterium | reverse complement strand
AGGGAGGGGATCTGATGGGACAATATGAAGTAACCTTTGCCGGATTCGGAGGACAGGGGATAATGACTGCCGGACAATTGCTGGCCTATTCCGGCATCAAAGAGGGAAAACAGGTTGCCTGGATACCATCCTATGGTCCGGAGATGCGCGGTGGGACGGCTTACTGCACAGTTGTAATTTCTGATAAGCGAATCGGCTCCCCTATCGTTACCTCTCCTCAGTGTATTTGTGTTTTTAACCGGCCCTCATTTGATAAATTCGGACCTACTGTAAAACCGGGGGGATTATTTATCGTTAACAGTTCGTTGATCAACGTCGTCAGCGATCGAAAAGATTTCACACAACTGCTTGTTCCGGGTAATGAGATGGCCATGTTGGCCGGTAATGCCAAAGCAACCAATATTGTCGTTTTGGGGGCATTTGTCGGAGCATCAAATGTCGTCAATCTTGATACTGTTACCGAAACCCTTAAGGAAAAATTGGGTAAGAAAAAAGAGATGCTGGAATTGAATTTAAGAGTTCTCAAAGAAGGATATGATTTAGCCCTTGAAACTCTCGGACAGAAGGACTCTTTATGAATCACGACTTAAGTAAATTACCTGAAATATTTAACCGCTATCCGCGTGATCCGCAATCCCTGATTGCTGTATTGCAGGATATTCAAAAGGAATTTAATTATCTCCCTTGTGATGCGCTTAAGCAGGCGGCTGAAGCATTCGATGTCCCGCTCAGCAAAGTATTTTCGGTTTCTACTTTTTATAATGCCTTCAGCCTGAAACCCAAAGGTGACCGAATTATCAGAGTCTGCATGGGAACAACCTGCCATATCAGAGGAGCCAAACAAATTCTTGAACAACTGGAGAAAAAACTTAATATAAAAGCTGGTGAAACAACCGAAGACATGAAATTCACGATTGAAATTGTCAATTGTGTGGGAGCTTGCGCAATGGCACCAGTTGTAATCGTTAATAAAGATTATCATGGATCGGTTAAAATCAGCAGCGCTAACAAGCTCTTGAAGGGGGGGAAGAAATGAAAATCAAATCCCCAGCCCAATTAACGACTCTGCGCAAAGATCTGATTGAAATTGAAAAGAAGCATGCTAAAAAAATTATGGTCTGCTGTGGACCCGGATGTCTTGCCAATGGTGCGGCTAAAATTGTTGAAGAATTCAGAAAAGTACTGAAAGAGAAAAAAATAAAAGGCTTTAAAATTGAAGCTCTCAAAGAGACCGGCTGTCATGGTTTCTGTGAACAGGGACCTCTGGTTGTTATTGAACCCAAAGGAACTTTCTATACTAAAGTAAAACCAAAAGATGTTGAGAGCATCATCGATGCTTCTATTATAAAAGATGATGTAGTAAATAAGTTACTGTATGATGATCCTGGCAATGGGCACAAAATAGAGAACTATAGAAATATTCCTTTTTATTCGCATCAACAGCGTATTGCCCTTCGAAATCTGGGCCAGATCGATCAATATCGGATTGAAGACTACATCGCTCAAGGCGGTTATAAAGCTGTTGTCAAAGCCCTGACCAGGATGAAACCGGATGAAATTGTTGATGAGATTTCAAAATCAGGTCTTCGCGGTCGCGGTGGCGCTGGCTTCCCGACCGGACGCAAATGGGCAACCTGCGCCAAGTCTGATGATTTCCCCCACTATGTTATCTGCAACGGTGATGAAGGTGATCCGGGTGCCTTTATGGATCGCTCTATTATGGAAGGTGATCCGCATTCGGTTCTTGAGGGAATGACTATTGCTGCTTTTGCAGTGGGTGCTCATGAAGGATATATTTATGTTCGTGAAGAATATCCCCTGGCTGTAGAAAATCTGCAGTTAGCAATCAATCAAGCCAAAGAGCATGGCCTGCTCGGAGAAAATATTCTTGGAACCGGTTTTTCATTTGATTTGAAAATCAGCCGCGGCGGTGGTGCTTTTGTATGCGGGGAATCATCCGCACTGATGAAATCCGTTGCCGGTGAAGTTGGCGAGCCGCGCGCCAAATATGTCCGATCGGTCCTGAAAGGCTTGTTTGATAAACCTACCGTTTTGAACAATGTCGAATCTTATGCCAATATTCCCGTTATTATTGACAGGGGGAGTGAATGGTTTGCCGGTATCGGGACAAAAAAAAGCACCGGCACCAAAGCTTTCTCTTTGGTAGGCAAAGTTCGCAATACCGGTCTAATTGAAGTCCCCCTGGGGACA
>CAYPUP010000408.1:0-2216 GCA_964413795.1 uncultured Ignavibacteriales bacterium | reverse complement strand
GAAAAGTTTGCTGCCCTGGCTGATTCAATTATCAATTCTGTGGAACGATGCAGCAAAGTAACCCACCGTTTGCTGGGCTTTGCCAGAAGAATGGAAGCTCACAAAGAAAATATTGATCTGAAGCAGTTGATTGAAGAAGTCGTTGGTTTCCAAAAAACCGATATTGATCATAAAAATATTAATATCAAATATAATATTGCGGCGGATATTCCCGCGATAGAAAGCGACAAAGGACAGCTTCAGCAGATTTTCTTGAATATTATCAATAATGCTATTGCAGCCATTGATGTAGGTGGAAATGTTGAAATTACAGTTGAAAAACATGGAGCCAACAAAGTTGCTGTTAATATTATTGATAACGGGGTTGGAATTACTGAGGAAAACATTAAAAATATATTTGAACCTTTTTATTCCACCAAGGGTGAGTTTGGTACCGGATTGGGCCTTTCTATCACAAATGATATCGTTCAGAAACTTGGCGGCAAGATAGAAGTAAAAAGTGAACCTGGCGAAGGATCCAATTTTTCCGTGATTTTGCCAATCAAAGCTAATTATTAGGCGGTGTTATGCCGGAATTTAGAGTCTTGTTTGTTGACGATGAAAAAGAATTAGTAGCAACGCTTATTGAACGTCTTCAATATCGGGATATTGATGCTTCCTATGAGTTAAACGGAGCATCAGCAATTGAACGTTTACGTTATGAGAAATTTGACATTGTGATCCTTGATCTAAAACTGCCCGGAATTAGCGGGGCCGAGACCCTAAAGGTAATAAATAAAGAGCATCCCGATTTGCCGGTTTTGATTATAACCGGACATGGCTCAACTGATGAAATAGATGATATGCCCCAGGGGGCGGCCGAGTGCCTGCCTAAACCTATCAATTTAGATGATCTGATCAGCAGAATGAGGAGCACCATTATAAAAAAATGAACGATCAAGCGGACAATTTAAAAGATAGATACCCGGCGGATACCGAATTAAAATTTTCAGGAACTATTTTAGCTTCAGTTACTCATGAATTGAATAATGTTATCTCTATAATTAACCAGACCGGAGGACTTTTAGAAGATTTTATTTTTGCTGCTGAGAAGGGGACTCCAATACCACCTGAAAAATTAAAAGATATTGCAAATAAGATCTGTGTTCATTCCGAACGTGGGATAGAAATCATTAAACATCTGAATAAGTTTGCCCATAGTTCTGATCTTATATACGGACCATTTATTTTGAATGATCAGATTGAAAATTTATGTGCCTTATTGGGGCGATTTGTTTCACTAAAAGGTGCGACCTTGTCAACTATATTAATTCCAGATAAAATTGAAGTGATAAATTTCCCGTTCAAAGTACAACAAGTTATCTTTCTGGCCTTTAAAATCATATTATCCCTTACACAAAAAGATGATTCAATTATATTATCATTAAGTGAGAATGAGTCTAATTGTAAAATTAATGTAAAGCTGGAAACAAAGAGAGAATGTATTCTCCCTGATTACTCAGATATCAAAAATTATGCAAATAGTATAAGTGCGGAGTTAATTTCAAATAATGATGCGGGATCAGTTTTTATTGAGATAGTTTTACCAACCTATGTAAGTAATCTTCCGCATAATGTCGAATGAAAGCTGAGGTGATATAAATGGCAAAAGTATTATTGGTTGATGATGAAAAGGATTTTCGGGATGTTCTGGCTCAAAGAATGAGCAATCAGGGGTTGGATGTTGATACGGCTGAAAGCGGTCCAAGAGCCATTGAAATGATTGATTCAAAATTATACGATGCGGTGATTGTGGATTTGGCCATGCCGGAAATGGATGGCTTGGAAACTCTTCAAAGACTTCTTAAAAAACAACCTAATCTACAGATAATCGTTCTTACCGGCCAGGCTTCGGTTGCCAAAGGGGTCGAAGCTATGAAGATGGGGGCGGTGGATTTCCTTGAAAAACCGGCAAAAATTGAATCATTAGTGAAAAAAATTGAACAGGCTGAAGAGGCCACGATGACTCTTTTTGAAAAGGATCTTGATAAAAAGATTAATGATATAACGGGTAAAAAAGGATGGTAAGTCCTTTATTTCAAATATATCAAAATTAAAATTGCACTCGGATTTTAAGGTTTTCTCATGCCGCAATTCTAAGGCGATGTCCTGTAACCTGTTATTCCGTGTAAGTTTAGGTTTGGATTACAAAGTGTTTTCCAGCGATGCTGCAGAAC
>CAYPUP010000407.1:0-2224 GCA_964413795.1 uncultured Ignavibacteriales bacterium | reverse complement strand
ATTCCTGACCATGTTGAATTATTATCCCAAACGTGCAGAAAAGAATTGGAGGAAAAAAGGGAAGAATATTCTGACCAGAAAATTAAAGTCGAGACGATTAAATCCCAAATAGATATTCTTAAGCAGCAGATGCAGGATATCGAACAATTCGGCCCCGAATCGGTTTGCGACCGCTGTCAGCGCCCACTCGGGGATGATCTGCCGGATATTAAAAAACATTTGAATGAAGAACTGAACAAGTTAATAGCTCAAAATGAGACAGAATCTCTAAGACTGGGTGAGTTGAAAAAGATCGGATTGGAGTTTAAATCAAAAGCGGAAAATCTGGAAATCTCATTTAACTTATCAAAAGAACTCAAAATTAAATTATCATCAGCAGAACGAGAAAAAGCCAATTATATCCAGCAGCTGCAGGATATTGAAGGGTCAATTGAAAGAGATAAAAAACAGATTGAGAAATTTGATGGAATTAAATTCGATGAAAAAGAATTTAATGATTTATCATCTCAAATCAAAATATTAGAAGCAAGTAAAGAGGAGCTAAACCATTTTCAGGGGAAATTAACCCGGACACCGATTGTAGATGAAGAGATCAACAAGGTCAATGCTCGTATGAAAAATATTGAACAGGAGCTGAGTACTCTGCAGGAGAAATTAGTCAAAACCGCCTTCTCTGAATCTTCATTCAAATCTATCAAAGAAGAGTTTGAAATTGCCCAAAATGAAATGGATACCGCCAAAAGCCTCATTGTTGCTGTTAATAGTGAGATAGATTTAACTAACAAAAGCCTGGAATATGAGACAGAAAGATTGGGACAGCTTCAAAAAATCGCCAGTCAATTGGATGAATATCGGGACAACCAGTACTACAGCCAAAAGCTATCGCTTCTATTTTCGCAGTTTAGAGAACATTTAGTCTCCCGTATACGCCCGACTCTGGCCGATTTCTCAAGCCGGCTTTTGGAAGAGATGACCGAAGGGCGTTATTCTATGGTTGAGCTTGATGAAGATTACAATCTTCGTCTGATGGATTCAGGAAATTTTTATGGAATAGACCGATATTCCGGCGGTGAAAAGGATCTGGCCAATTTATGTCTCAGGCTATCTATTTCATTAGCTTTAACCGAATCAGCTGGTTTAGACAGGTCATTCATTATTTTAGATGAAATCTTCGGGTCGCAGGATGACAACCGTAAGGAACTGATCCTCAAAGCTCTGGCGAATCTCAAACATCGTTTTCCGCAAATTTTATTAATCACCCATGTTGAAGATATCCGTGATCGGGTTGATGCCCTGATAGAACTTGAAAGGCTACCCTCCGGCTGGTCTGAAATAAAAATTCTCGGACAGGTACAGAATTGAGTAAAAGAAATAAAAAATTAAAGCCAGTCCGCTGGGTTTTATTATTAATACTGCTGATAATAATTGTCGGATTCCGTCTCGTTGAGGAAATCGACAAAGATATAGCCCCCGATGAAAGATTTATTATTACCAGAGTCCTTGATGGAGATACGGTTGAATTAAAAGGGGGAGACAAGCTTCGCTTGCTTTCAATAGACACGCCTGAGAAGGGGGAACCTCTTTATAATGAAGCAACGCAATTCCTCTCCGATATCGCCCTTGGCAATTCTGCTCATATTGAATATGCCCACACCCGAAGAGACCGATATGGCCGTTTATTGGGTTATTTGTATGTCGATTCGATTTTTGTGAATAAAGTCATCCTGGAAAATGGGCTGGGCTATCTTTATCTTTTTAAGGATACTGATATTGGTCAACCTGAGACAGAAATACTCCTTAAAGCGCAGAGGCAAGCGATTGAAAATAGTGCCGGACTCTGGTCATTGCCGAGAGAATATGAAAAATATTATGTTGCCAGAGTTGGTTCCTACAGGTTTCATCGACCCGGATGCAGCAGTTTAAAAAATGAGAGCAATGAAAATAACAGCCGTATTTTTGAAAAAAGAAATGAAGCCCTTTGGGAGGGATTGTCCCCCTGCCGTAGATGCAGCCCATAATATTATTTTACATTGACTATTTTCAGGGAATATGTGTAAAATGAATATGAATAATATTTTAAAAATCATTTTATCGATCACAGTTTTATATATGATAACCTGTCTAAATCTTTCGGCCCAGACAGTTAACGGTCTATCGACTCCTCCGGAAGATACGGCTGAAGCGGAAAGAGTCAGAATCTGGATTCCGGTTGAAACCGGTGGTA
>CAYPUP010000406.1:0-2225 GCA_964413795.1 uncultured Ignavibacteriales bacterium | reverse complement strand
TGTAATGCACCTAGGTTTTGGTTTGATCTGTTATCAAAATATTATCGGGGTAGTTGTGCTAATTTTGCTTGGGGTGGGGTGTTTGAGATGGTTTAAAAATTCATTACAAAAGTTAGATAGCCAAGCGAACAAGTTTAATAGCCGTTTTATCGATGGAATTGGAGGAATTACGATTATTCTTCTCGTCTATGCCGCATTTTTTATTCCGATGAAAACAATTGCCTACAACGAAGTTCATTTACTTAATCAAAATGCTTTTGGATTATTGATGCTGATGACATTAATCGTGCCTCTTTTTATGTTGTTTTATCGGATGAAGAGTAAAAACACAATCCCGGTTTAAAGATATGTCTATTCTGCTATGAGATAATTTATTTGTCGCGTATTAACAACTTCACTTAAGGAGGTTCAATTATGTGGCCGACATGGAATCGAGAACGGTTTGAAAAGGGGTCGTCACAAGGCAGAGATCTACCTGACGATCAGCGGTGTATTGGTCTAGTTCCTTCCTTTGAAGGAGGGAAGAAACGTTGTGGGAATCCGGTACCCCGGTCACAGTATGGTCAACTAGGGCGTGTATGTAAATCGTGTCGTCGAAACCAAAACTCAATCCGTGGGATAGTGACTGATCGTGATAACCGGTCGCAATATCACGAAGGATGGAAACCTCATCGCCGTGGTGGTCGGCGGTAATCATATCGGTTGGGAGTTGAAAAATGGCAATTCCTGATTATTGTCGATGTACCGCAACTTCTGAAAGTGGTGACCAATGTACGAATCAGGTTTCGCGTTCACAACGCGGACGACCAGATCGGCTTTGTGATCCATGCCGAAAAGCTCGGCAAGGTCACATCGTAAGACAACCAGGGAAGCCGAATCTCCCGCCAGTTCAGCCGCATCATCCCTGCTGGAGTTGGCGAGGAAAAGGCTTGAAGGTGCATTTTTAATCAGAGGTATCGCAAGGTAGATTAACAAAAATCGCAATCAAATAATGGGAGTACCAACAGGTGCTCCCATTAAAAATTTCCGATATAAATTTGATAAAAGAAGAAATTATTTATTAAGAAGTTTTTTAATCCAACCATCAACAAGTGCATTGAGCTTTTTCGGTAGGTCTTCTGGCTTGATATCTTTGAATTGAGTTGTATCAATAGTGAGTCCTTTTTTCCCAACCACATAAGCGACGGGAATTAAAATGATTAACAATAGAGTTCCGAACATGATCTAATTATCTCCTGTTTTAATAAATTCAGCAACTTCAGAAGATAAAGTTAAGTTTGAAGCATACCCTTTTTTAAGAAGTAAAACTGATCCTTGATTATATACAATTCCATACTCATTTTTTGAAATATATTCTTTAACTAAGTTTCGAAATTCAGATCGATTCAATGGCCAGGTAGAAGAAGCAATGTCCATAAATACATATTCTTCTGTATTACCATAATTTGTCAGTAAATATATATTTTCACGGTGAGATAAATGACTAACTAACATATCTTGCGCTCTAATGGATGAATTTTGGGGTATTTGCTCAATTGCTTCATACAAATGATTTATCCTTACTGAAGTAGTGTTTTTCATTAAACTAGGGATTCGCCATAGTGCATAAGCATAAGTATTTCCGCGGAAACTAAATAAAACCGAACTAATGAAGGTCGCAAATACCAAAATTAAAGTAAATAGATATTTATTCTGATGATGTTGTTTCGTCCAGTTGATAAGATTATGAATTCCAGTGATTGCCCCAATTGCTATATATACTGCCCAAATTGCGGAGTAATGAAATTCGGGTAGCCAGGTTTCGCTTTTGCTGCTTAAAAATCGCTCAATAATTAGTGGAAACATGAGTACTAAAAATCGACCAGAGAATAAAGGTAAAAACATAAATGATCCAAACAAGAAATATAGGGTAATAGATTTAATTTCGGGTGTAAACAGGGTTTGGATGGTAAAGACCGGATGGCTAATCATTGTCATAATCGCTTCAGTATATGAATTGCCAAATTGTTTGTATACAAAATGCAAATATGTTTCACCATGAGTTAACGCCGGCATAACAACGTTAACTATTAAAAGAAAGTATCCAAGTGACAGTAGAGCGACTAACAATCCAAGTTTCTTTACTTTGGTAAAAAGCATCATATAAATGCCAAAAAAGATGATATATAAGGCAATATTTTCTTTGGTAATTATGGATATCGATCATTTTAAAAGTATCAATGATA
>CAYPUP010000405.1:0-2232 GCA_964413795.1 uncultured Ignavibacteriales bacterium | reverse complement strand
GCTTCCTCATTTCTTGGGCGATGGACACGCCATTACCGTCGGAGGCTTTATTAATTGATAGCCCTACCACTTCTTTGCCGTTATACCGCGCCATAGAATTGATCTTTTTATAACCGTCTTCGATAAGCGCGATATCCTTAAGCTGAAAACTTGATCCGTCGGAAGAAACCAACCTCATCTGCGAGATCTCGTCAATGCTTTCAAATTCCCCGGTAAACCTGACCCCCATGGAATTAAAGCCTTTTTCTAAAGCGCCAGCAGGAATGTTCTTATTTTTCACCAACATGGCTTTAATCACTTCCCCAATGCTGATATAATGCTGTTTCATCAGCATGGGGTCCAGCCATACGTTGATTTGACGTTTTTTGCCGCCATAAAGATCAACTTTGGCAACGCCGGAAATAGAAGAAAATTTGGTCTTCAGGGTCTTGTCGGCATATTCGTAGAGGTCGCGGGCATCGAGTGTATCGCTGGAAAGCACCAGCTCCATCACCGGCACGACCAGGGGATCAAATTTCTCAATCACGGGTTTTTCTATTGAATCCGGGAGGTCATTGAGTATCGCGTCAACTTTATCTTTTACTTCAATAGACTTGACATTGACGTCCGCTTCTATCAAAAATTCAATAGAAATAAAACCCAGGCTTTCGTATGCACGGCTTTTTATTTTCTTGATCTCGGATACCTCGGCAACCGCATCTTCGATCTTTTTCACTACCAGGTTTTCCACTTCCAGCGGGGTTGCGCCCGGATAAATCACCGAGACCGTAACAATGGGAAAATCGATCTTTGGGGTCTTCTCGACAAGCAGCTTGGAATAACTGTATATGCCCAATACCACAAATACCAAAACGAACATGATGGTGGTAATGCGATGTTTTACAAAAAAATCTATCATAACGCCCTGCCCTTAGTATCGGTTCGCCGCGACGTTGCTTCAGAAATAATACGCACTTTGTCATTTTCCGACAACATGCTGCGACCATGAAAAACAATTAAATCACCCGAATGAATTCCTTCACTAATAACCGTGCCATACCCGTTACGGGAACCGATCTTTACCTGAATTCTTTTGGCTTTGTCATTTTCGATCCTCCAGAGATAACACGCGTCCCCGTCAACATCCAGAATTTCATTAGGAATAACCAGCGTACTCGGCAATATGTGCGTCAGCACAAACACCACCGACAGCTCTCCTGTTCTAAGAGCAGCATTGAACTCTATCTCTACGGGAAACATCCCTGTGTCGGTATCTAATTCACTGCCGATACTTACTATCTTGCCGCACGGCTCGCCTTTATCGTTACTGTAAACCTCCTGCCCCGTCGCAAGCTTATCCTTGATATCTCCTGTAACAAACCCCGAAGCCCGTTTACCGGCAACACCGCGCACGGTTAGTTTCGTATACACAGGAATATCCTCTGCCGTGATCTTTTCCACGGTCACCGGTTTACCGAACCCTGCCCATTCCGAAACAAAGCTGACAATCACTCTGCCGCGATCGCGCTGTACTAATCCTATCCGGATAAAAACGCAAGCAAGGCAAACCAAAATAATCCCCGCATACACTTTTGTCTTGCGATTATAATTTTTCATCAGCATCACGTTCATCGTATTTTTCCGTAATCAGTTTTTCTATTTTTGCCAGGGTTATATTGATACTAAACAAGGTCATTTCTTTATTGAGCCTCTGGTTTGTCAAAAGAAGTTCCGCGTCGTTGAGATCGGTAAAATTTATCTGCCCAGAGGCAAACATTTCCTGTGACTGCTGGAATGACTCTTGCGCCAGATTGACTGCTTCGATATTCGCCGCTAAGTTTGCTTTATACTGCTGGTATTCCAAGTATGCTTTTTTAAGCTCTAATAACAAGTTTTTTCCTAATTGTTTCTTCCTAAGAACTACAATTTCTTTATCAGCTTTCGCTTGGCTAAGTTGTGCTTCCTTCTCTCCTCCCTCCCAAATCGGGACACTAACCTTAAGACCCGCAAGGGAATAATTATCTAATTCATCATTATTTAAGAAAGGATGCTCGTTAGACCCTCCACGATAACTCCAGGAACCAAAAGCAGATAATGTAGGTAGAAAACTGGCATATTTACTTTTTACCTTTGCCTCAGCCGATTCAATAGTCTTGCTAAAGCTTTGCAACGAAGGTTCGTATTCATACATGGTAGCTACCAGCGTTTTATAATCAAAATCAGTATATTTTTCCTGAAAATCTCCCGTAAGTT
>CAYPUP010000404.1:0-2239 GCA_964413795.1 uncultured Ignavibacteriales bacterium | reverse complement strand
TATCAGTAAAGTTCGCGTAATATTTGGCAGAATATTAACATGATAAATAAAGCGAAAGAATTACTGAATGAAAATGAGTCATTGTTTTTTATGCAATCATGCATCCAAAATTATTTGATATTCACTTTTGCATAGAAGATTTCGAATGAGACACCAAAGCAAGAAAAACGGGAAAATTTAATTATTTTAATTCCAGAGCAATACTTTGCAGAAAAAAAACCCTCTTCCCGAATTAAAGCGACCTTGAAATCCTTTGAAGTCGTGCTTTTTATTTTTTTTTAATTTTTTTAAATTTTGAGACCCTCCTGATCTATCGAAAATGTTTATTTTACGGAGTGAATTTTTGCTGTGCTATCTTGATAGCCAAACTCTTGGCTGTTTTTAGAAACATTAACGTTGCAGTTAGATAAAAATATAATTGAACAAACTTCGACCATTCATGAAAAAAATAAAATCTTTTCTTCATACGGCAGTACTTTTACAGATACTTTACTCATTCAACCTATCAGCACAAAGTTGGATAAGAATTAACCAAATTGGTTACCTGCGAAATACTGTTAAGGTTGCTGTGCTGGGAAGTAACGTAAGCCCTGCAATTAAGCAGTTCGAATTATGTGATGTTCTAACCGGGAAAGTAGTCTGGAAATCCGGTAATGTAAAAACTTATGGCGCTTACGGACCTTTTAAAAATACCTTTCGCCTGGATTTTTCCAAATTTACTGAAGAGGGCGCCTACTACATTTTAGCTGCCGGCACACATTCGTCGCCGTTCAGAATAGCTGATGATGTCTATAACGGCACTGCTGACTTCCTTCTAAATTATATGCGGGAACAGCAATGTGGTTACAATCCGGTAATAAAAGATTCCTGCCATACTCACGATGGTTTTATCATTTATGATCCGCCTTCTGATTCAACATTTATTGATGTAGTCGGTGGATGGCACGACGCTTCAGATTACCTTCAATATGTAACTACTTCCGCCAATGCCGTCTTTCAAATGCTTTTTGCGTATCAACAAAATCCGGGTTCATTTGCAGATTACTTTGATGCAAATGGTGATCCAGGTTCAAATAAGATACCCGATATTTTGGATCAAGCAAAATGGGGATTGGACTGGCTGATAAAAATGAATCCGCAAAAAGGAAGCATGTACAACCAAATAGCCGACGACCGCGATCATGCCGGATTTAGACTGCCAAATAAAGATTCGGTTAAGTATGGGATCAATCTCGAGCGTCCTGTTTATTATTGTGACGGTAAACCGCAAGGACTCTTTAGATATAAAAACCAAACGACTGGAATTGCATCAACAGCGGGGAAATTTTCGTCTGCATTTGCTCTCGGCTCGCAAATTCTAAAAAAATATTATCCCGGATTTGCTGAACGGTTGCGACACAAAGCAGTAGATGCTTATGAATATGGCAAAAAGCATCCGGGCGTTTGTCAAACAGCGCCCTGTAAGTCGCCTTATTATTACGAAGAGTCAAATTGGGTTGATGATATGGAACTGGCTGCCGCACAATTACATCTTTTAACGAAAGAGAAAAGGTATCTACATGAGGCTAGAGATTACGGAGAACGCGAACCCGTTACACCCTGGATGGGTGCAGATACTGCTGCACATTATGCATGGTATCCTTTTCTTAACCTCGGACATTATTTCTTATCCAAGACTTCCGACAATAAAATTGATGACCAGTTCATTAAATATTTGAAGGAAGGGCTTGATCGTGTATATCAGCGTGGCAAAACAAATCCATTTCTTAACGGGATTCCGTTTATCTGGTGTTCGAATAATTTGGTTTCCGCTCTTGTCACTCAGTGTCATCTTTACTATGAATTAACGAAGGATCCAACCTATCTTCCTATGGAGGCTTCTCTAAGAGATTGGCTTTTCGGTTGTAATATCTGGGGAACAAGTATGATCATTGATTTTCCGAAAGAAGGTATCTCGCCGAAAGACCCCCACTCTTCTTTTACGGTTGTTGGCAATATGCAAATTAGCGGCGGTTTAGTTGACGGTCCGGTCTACACTTCTATTTATAATAAACTTGCGGGTATAACACTTTTCAGGGAAGATCAGTTCAAAGAATTTCAATCTAATGTTGCAGTTTATCACGATGATTACGGTGACTATTCAACGGACGAGCCGACGATGGATGGAACTGCAAGTCTAACTTATTATCTATCGGCTTTGCAAAAGGTTGGACAATGCTCAATTGATAAGAAAAATATT
>CAYPUP010000403.1:0-2242 GCA_964413795.1 uncultured Ignavibacteriales bacterium | reverse complement strand
CCCCTACTTTTTCCTTGTATGTAAGGCTAAGTTTTTATATTCTTTTGGGATATGCTGAAACAGTATGGCGCTGAAAACGTATTTCATAGAAATGGAAATAGTGCAGGATAGAGACATTTTATTGATTGAACAAGCTCTCAAAGGTGAGCAGAAAGCTTATCGGGAGCTCACTGAGCGGCATCGGACGGCTATTTTTCATATTATTTATAAAATAGTCAGAGACCGGGAGACCGCCAATGATCTTGTTCAGGAGACTTTTATGAAAGCGTTTTCATCATTGGCGACTTATCGTTCAGAATACCGGTTTTCTACCTGGCTTTATAAAATCGGGGCTAATTGTTCCATTGATTTCCTGAGAAAAAAGCGGATACAGGCTCTTTCTCTGGATCGGAACCTGGAAGACGAGTCCGGCAGCAGGGAAATGGATATTCCCGACTACTCCTATCATCCGGGAAGAGATCTGGAGCGAAAAGAGCAAAGATTCAGTATTAAGGAGGCTATTGAATCTTTACCTGAAAAATATCGGGAAGTTGTAATTTATCGCCATCAGGACGATAAATCATATGAAGAAATAGCCGATTTACTTGATATACCTCTGGGTACAGTAAAAGCCCGAATATTTCGGGCACGCGAGCTTTTAAAGAAAAAGCTTAAGGGAAATTAATACCCGGATAGTATAAAAGGAGTTTGTCAGCATGATACGGCATTTAAAATTATCATTCTCAGTTATCTTGATGTTATTGCTCTTTGTATCAGCTAATTTATCTGCCAAAGAATATACTTTTGATTTTCAGAGAATATACAGTGATATCCAGCCTCAAAAGCTGGAGCTTATTATTCCTCGCGGTAAAGTTATAATTGTCGGCAGTGAAGATAACCGAGTCGTGATCGATGCGGTGAAATATATTCGGGCGGGGGATGCTGATGAAGCTCAGGATGTGGCTGATCATATAGAGATTAAAGCCAGTGAAGACGGCAAACTTGTCAGGATCGAAACCAACTACCTTCGCTATCATGGCCGTGGAGTTAAATTTTGGCAGAAACTGCTTGGCGGGGGATCTGATACCTACGGTGAAGTAAATTACACGATTGCCGTTCCCACTAACATTGATCTTTATATCAACGGTATCGCTGCAGATATTGAACTATCTTCGGTGCAGGGGGATATTGAAATTGAAAATGAAAATGGAAATACAAAAAGTGAATTTATATTCGGGGATGTAACTATCAAACAGCCGACCGGCAGGATTGACCTTCAATGGATTGAAGGGGATATCCGCATAAAAACCGCATCAGCCAAGATTGATGTCAACCAGGTTCGGGGGGCTCTGGATATTACCTCGCAAACGGGTGATATTTATGTCCGGACCGAACTTGACAGCCCCAGGGATTATTTTGTCAAAACCAACAGCGGCTCGGTAAATTTCAGCATACCGGAAATGTCATCAGGCCGGTTGAATATTGAAACGGTTGCCGGTGATATCAATACCGAAATTCCTATTTCCATTGAATCGGTTTCCAACTACAAAGTGGTTGGCGAATTCGGTCGGGGCGGACCGGAGATAAATATCTCCTCATCAACCGGAAACGTCCGTGTTGCTCTGTTTTAGCTTCGATCGTTTACATAGGATGTAAAATGAAAGCTCATATCAAAATCTCTTTATGGTTTGTTTTCTTGCTTGCTCTATTTTCATTTACATCCCTGTCTGTTTCCGCTCAGAACAATTCTGACGATCTCATCGATTCCGAAATCAATGGTAATCTTCCTGGTATAGATGAATCACCCGTATTTGTGAAAATAAAATTGGAAAAAGGGCAGGTTACGGCCATAGATACCATGGGTTATGACTGGTATTACGATTTTGATAAAGATGCTTTTATCGAAGGCTATTATCCTGATGAAGAACACACTGCGGAAGATTTTATTATCGAAGAAATCATTTCCGTAAAAGATAGATGTATAAACGAAAAGATTGTGAAAGATTATGAAGGGGATATTATCGTCGGGTACGATGAGTATGTTGATGGTGATATTAAAGCATTTGAGAGAGTTTCTATAAAGGGCTGGGTAAGAGGCGATGTCACATCTATTAACGATAGTGTCATAATCTATCAATCAGGCCAGGTTGATGGTGATGTGAAGGCTCCCTGGATAATTCAGAAAAAGGGGGCAAAGGTAAAAGGCAGGGTAATTATTACGGATACGTCGCTGGATTTCAAGGATTTTACCGGTTCGTTTTCT
>CAYPUP010000402.1:0-2259 GCA_964413795.1 uncultured Ignavibacteriales bacterium | reverse complement strand
TGAAACATAAGCCTGATCAATTTCTTGATCAGGCTTTTTTAATGGAACCTATTACCCTGCTTTAAAAATTACGGCTGATTCTTTTATCTCATAATCTTACCATACCTTGAAGGCTATCTTTAATATGCACCTATTTTATCTTTAATAATTTGAACCTTTATAATTTTTCTTTGTTACTGTTTAAAAGTAAATAAAAGGAATTTTATATGGCAGATTTTATGGGTATCAGAGGATATGATTTTGTGGAGTTTTATGTCGGTTCGGCTAAAATGACAGCTTACTGGTTTGCAAAAGCAATGGGGCTGGAACTGACCGGATATTCAGGGCCTGAAACCGGGGTTCGCGATCGGACTTCCTATTACCTTACTAAAAATAATCTTAAATTTGTTATTACTTCGCCCATTCAATCAAGCTGCTATGATGTCTCACATTTTATAAGTCATCATGGCGATGGTGTCAAACGCTGGGCTCTGGAAGTTGATAATGTTCAAAAAGCCTTTTCCTATGCCACCGAGCATGGGGCAATCATGGTTAAAAAGCCAGAAAAGATTGAAAACAAACATGGCTTTATTGAAGAAGCAGCTATTCGTTTGTACGACGACACAGAACTGGTATACATAAACCGCGATAATTACACACATATTTTTAAACCCGATTTTTGCGAGCCGATTCAGAAATTTAATGTTGAAGCCTATGATACCGGTATAATCGGAATAGATCATATTGTCGGAAATGTTCGCGAGAATGAAATGAATCTCTGGGCTGATTATTTTAACAAGACGATGGGTTTTGATACGATAGTCGATTTTAAAGCGGGTGATATCGGCACGAGGTATTCGGCGCTCCTTTCAAAAGTTGTCAGCACCAAAGACTTTAATATTAAGAACCCGATCAATGAGCCATTTGAGGGTATGAAAAAATCACAAATCGAAGAATACATTGAACATTACAATGGTTCAGGGATACAGCATATAGCTATCTCTACTGAAGATATCATTAAAACCATAGATCACATGCGCAAAAACGGAATGGAATTCCTGGATTTTCCTGATACCTATTATGACATGCTTCGCAATCGCGATGATCTGGATATTGAAGAGAGCATTGATGATCTTCAGGAACACCGGATTTTGTGCGACAAGGAATCAGAGGGTTATCTATTGCAGCTTTTCACCAAACCCATTTCTGACCGGCCCACTTTCTTTTTTGAAATTATCCAGCGCCAGCGCAATGCGAGAGGATTCGGTAAGGGAAATTTCCAGGCTTTGTTTGAGTCTATCGAGCTTGATCAGAAACTTCGTGGCAATCTGGACAAAACCCCGGAAAAACTAATGCCGCCGTGCTAAGTAATGATTACTTTCAGGGGAAAATAAATTAAGGAGATAAAATGCCGTTTTATTATAAATTGGGTAAAATTCCAAGAGTCAAGCATACCACCTTTTATAAAGATGATGGTAAATCTTTATATAGAGAAGAACTTATTTCGAGTAAAGGCTTCTCCGGGGTATATTCTAACGTTTATCATTTTCATCTTCCGACAGCAGTTAAATCTGTCAAGGAGCTATTACCTGTAAAAGATACCAGTTGGCCGGAGGCACCGGTTTTATATTACCACTTCTTCACTGATAATAAAAAGACCAGCGGCAATTTTATCAATGCTCGCGATGAATACCTGGTCAACCCCCATTGTAAAATATCGACAGCCTTTGTTACCGAAGATACTGAAGATTTTTACCGCAATGCTTATGGGGCGGAATTTATATTCATTCATCATGGCCAGGGAAAATTGTTATCTCACTTTGGTGTCCTTCCCTTTACTGATGGCGACCAGTTAGTAATCCCTCGTGCCACAACATACCAGCTTAAATTTGATGACTACATACATAACAAAATAATGATTATCGAATCGGATACCGCTTATGAAATCCCCAAGCATTATAAAAATGAATACGGCCAGATGGAAGAACATGCCCCCTATTGCGAACGGGATTTTCGACCTCCAAAATATCTTGATCCAAAAAATGAAAAGGGTGAATTCCGAATCATATTAAAAGCAAATGACAGGCTTTTTGAACATATCGTACCCAATCATCCTTTTGATGTGGTTGGCTGGGATGGCTTTTTGTATCCTTTTGCCTTTAATATTAAAGATTATCATCCAAAAGTAGGGCGGATCCATCTCCCCCCGCCGGTGCATCTGCTCTATAAGACCGGACATTTTATTTTGTGCAATTTTGTTCCGCGTCTTTTTGATTTTTA
>CAYPUP010000401.1:0-2267 GCA_964413795.1 uncultured Ignavibacteriales bacterium | reverse complement strand
TATTTATCCCGAAGGCTACAAGACAAAATATCCTGCTCCATGAATAAAAAAATAATTAAGCAAATTTTAACCGGATTACTATTAGCAACTCTTATTGTAGTTATTGTTTATACTACATTTATTACAAACAAAGTTGTCAGTGGTGTATCGGTAATGGTCGATACCCCGAAGCATATGATGCAGCTGCAAATATTGGATGCCAGCGGCGGTAAAGTTAAAAATATTACAGCCACCGTAAAAAAACAGGCTGGAAAAGATTTGTTGGTGCAGGTTATCGGAGTAGATAAATTTGAATTACAGGATCTTCCGCACTCTATGATAATTTCGCACGAAAAAGAGGACACGACCGCAAAACTTTTAGCAAGTAAATTGGGAATAGACCATTCGCAAATTTTATACAAGCCGATTAGTCATAATATAAAACAGGCTACCGCCACGTTGGTAGTTGCCCTGGATTTTGATACATTGATATCGTTGGTTAACCATAATATGGAGAATTAAGAAAAATCTTGGAAAATATTTCATCTTCTGAATTGGCTCATCAGGCAGCCCAGCACGCTCTCTCAAAAAAGGGCTATAACATTAAAATCCTCAATCTTAAGGATATCTCTTCAGTCTGCGACTATTTTGTAATTATATCCGGTGCGGCCGATATGCAGGTAAGAGCAATTGCCAATGCGATTGAAGACGAACTTCGCGAATCAGGAATAAAGCCGTATCACATTGAAGGAGAGACTGAAGGGAGCTGGATTCTAATTGATTATATTGATGTGGTCGTTCATGTCTTTTATGAGCCGACCCGTGAATTTTACTCCCTGGAAAAATTATGGGGGGATGCACCGATAGAGGATGTGGTTGAAGATTAATTTTGAATATTAATAATAATTATAAAACAGTGGAGAGGAAATGGAAGTTAAAGATTTAAAAGCCAAAACAATTGCCGATCTTTTGAAGATCGCTGAAGAGCTTGATATCCCTGGCGTCTCAGGACTAAGAAAGTCGGAATTAATTTACAAAATCATGGAAGCTACCACTTCCGAAGACGGCATTATTCTTGCCGAGGGGGTATTGGAAACTCTTGAAGAAGGTTACGGCTTTCTTAGATCTCCGGGCTATAACTATCTACCCGGGCAGGATGATATTTATGTCTCTCCATCGCAGATTAAGAGATTTGATTTGCGAACCGGTGATACTGTTGCCGGGCAGGTTCGTCCCCCTAAAGACAACGAGCGTTATTTTGCTCTTTTAAAAATTGAGACAGTCAACTTCGAGAATCCCGAGGCTGCCAAGCACAAAACTTTATTTGATAATCTGACACCTCTTTATCCCGATACCCCATTCAAACTTGAACTTGGTCCCGAGGAATTGACAACTCGTATCATCGATCTCATGTGTCCGATCGGTATGGGACAACGCGCTCTGATTACCTCTCCTCCTAAAGCCGGTAAAACGATGATTCTGCAGAAAATTGCTCAGGCGATTACAGCCAATCATCCTGATGTTTCACTCATCGTCTTATTGATTGATGAACGTCCCGAAGAAGTAACTGATATGAAAAGATCAGTTAAAGGTGAAGTAGTATCATCTACTTTTGATGAACCGGCAGATCGTCACGTTCAGGTAGCTCACATGGTTTTGGAAAAAGCCAAGCGTTTGACCGAATACGGCCACGATGTGGTAATCCTGCTGGATTCGATCACGCGTCTGGCCAGAGCGCATAATGCGGTTGTCCCACATTCCGGAAAAATTCTCTCCGGTGGGGTTGACTCTAACGCCCTGCACAAACCGAAAAGATTCTTTGGTGCCGCCCGTAATGTCGAAGAAGGCGGATCACTATCGATTATCGCCACCGCCTTGATCGAGACCGGTTCGAGAATGGATGAAGTCATTTTTGAAGAATTTAAAGGAACCGGCAATATGGAAATGGTGCTGGATCGAAGACTCTCCGACCGTCGTATTTTCCCGGCTATGGATATCAATCGTTCATCAACGCGTAAGGAAGAATTGCTTCAGGGGCCGGATATCTTAAGCAAGATATGGATTCTTCGCAAGTTTTTAGCCGAGATGAATCCGATCGAAGCGATGGAATTTTTGATTGATCGTCTGAACAAAACCAAAAGCAACACCCGCTTCCTGGCCTCAATGAAAGACTAGCAGTAGGTCGAAAGTCTTGACTTTCGACAATTAAATATCATAAAAACCGGTGAAAAAACACGCCGGTTTTTTTATATGCATTCGTAAAGAATTCGTAGCAATTCGTAGAAAAA
>CAYPUP010000400.1:0-2270 GCA_964413795.1 uncultured Ignavibacteriales bacterium | reverse complement strand
TCGGTGAAGAACGCTTGGCTTTTATTCAACGGATAAATGAAATCTAGAATACGGGCTTGCGTCTGTTAAGAATGAGCGACATTATTGGATCTTCGGACTTTGCCGTCAGGCGGGGGGAAATAATGAACATCTGTCAAAGTCAGCCGGAGTTGATGAAAGCGGTTGAAGAAACTGTCCCGCAATCAAGACTTAAAATTGAAAAAAACAACAATTTCCCTTATGCGTTTGATGAAGTGGCAATTATTATTGCTTTGAGTTTAGACGTAAAGGTGGGGCCTCCCCGTGAAGATCTTTATGATCGAGTGGCGCGAAGAATAACCAGCAAAACAGGGCAAAAAGAATTAATGTCGCTGTTCCTCACGCCGACTTTTCCTTTAGGACTTAGCTGGGCTTATTTTTTTGTAAATGAGGGAATCGAAGACCGGGGAATTACGGCCTATAAAGCCGGAAGTGGAGGGTTGGACGAAAATAGGATTATCGTTGGTCGATCCGATCCAGCCTCGGTTCGTAATTTGATTCAAGGCTCATTTGTTTCAATCGATCCTAGTCTCCCAAATCCTGTTTTAGACTTGGGAATTATTAGTGAAATGGCGCGAAGGCGGCTAGAGCAAGATGGTTTTCCGATCGCCCTCGCAGATGACTTTTATTCCGGCAAAATTTCACCCCTGCAGTTAAAGGAAAAAGTCGGAAGCGATGTTGAAAAATATATTCTCTCAAAATTTTAATCTTGAAATTTATGACTATCGAACTTGAACAAATGGCGCAAGCAGAGTACCAAGAAAAATCTGATTTACGAAGAGATTTGAATGAGTATTATCAAAAAGGAAGAGCTAGATTAGAATCTTTGGATCGGTTTGTTCGCTATCACCCTGATCCCAGTAGACTGATGCGGATTGGTGTTACTTTTGCCCACAAAGGCATAGAAAGCGTGGCAGAAGCAATGGCTGATAAAAAACCATGGGCAGCCGTTATACCCGGTTTAAATCCTTCCGGACCGCTCCATTTTGGCCATAAGCGAATCTTTGATGAGTTACTTTGGTTACAAAGCCAGGGCGCCGAAGTTTTTATTCCTGTTGCCAATGAATCAACCAGAACCGTTTATGACAGTATTATTCCCAGCATTATCGCCATGGGTTTTCGGGCGGACAAAACCCATATTTTTGTCGACTCGGATTATCCGGATATTTACAGCGTTGCTATAGATTTATCAAAAGATTTAAGCCTTAATAAGATCTATGGCGTTTTCGGTGTTGGCAAAGATGGCAATGAGGAAAATCTAGGAACTTTATTTTATAAAGGGGCAGTGCAATTGGCACAGATCCTGCTGCCGCAATATTCTGAATTTGGTGGAGCAAAGCCTGTCGTAATCCCCGTGGGAATTGATCAATATCCTCTTATTGAACTGGCGAGAAACCAGATAAAAAATAAAGAGATGAATCAACCGGCGGCAATTTTTCTTAAATTTGCTCTTGGTTTAGAGAGTAGAGAACAAGTCATGTCGGCATCCAGACCAAAATCAGCAATTTTCTTAACCGACGATCGTGAAACCGTACTCAAGAAGCTTAAGTCTGCATACACGGGTGGAAGTGTTTCTGCCGATTTTCAAAGAGAGAATGGAGGAATTCCTGAAATTTGCCCAATTCATAATTTAATGATTAATCATTTTGCAAAAGACGATAGTTTGGGAAGACAATGTTCCGCAGGAGAAATATTATGCGGTGAATGCAAGAGAGAAGCAGGCGAACAAATTTTGGATTATTTAGCAGAACATCAGAGTAAATTGGCTGAAGCCAGTAAGCGAGTAAATGAATTTATTTTAAAAACACCCATAAGATCAATATTTAAAAAGGAGTCTATATGAAACCAGTACAGCAGTTTTTAAATATCAATTATTACCTCAGGAAATACTTGGGGGAGTTACCGGAGCCGGCATTGCATCCGGGGACAAAGCAGCCGATCGGGCCGGCTGATTTGGCGGCAATTTTTCCCATGGAGCTAATTAAGCAGGAAGTTAGCCTGGAAGAATTTATTGACATTCCGGATGCGGTGTTGGACATTTACCAAAAGTTCCGGCCGACGACATTAATCCGGGCAAAGGGGCTGGAGAAATTCTTAAAAACCCCGGCACGGATTTATTATAAAAACGAAGCGGTGACTTTATCCGGCAGTCACAAGATTAATACTGCCCTGGTTCAGGCGTATTACAACAAGCAAGCCGGGATCAAGCGCTTGGTGACCGAGACCGGCGCGGGCCAGTGGGGTTCAGCCCT
>CAYPUP010000399.1:0-2272 GCA_964413795.1 uncultured Ignavibacteriales bacterium | reverse complement strand
TTGAGATCCCGACGCTCCAAACCTATCATTGAAGCTCAACGAATAAAATCAAAAACCAACCTCGGCGTCAGAATCTTTATTTATCAACCGATTCTTATTCGAAAAACTTTACATGGTATAATAAATATTATTATCGAATCGAGATTTGGGCAGGTAACCCCCGGTCAGCTTGATATTTTATCAATCCTGACCAATTCCGCCGCTACTGCCATGGCTAACAATACTCTGTACAAGGATTTGCAGCAGTCTTATTTAGAGGCTATTCACGGTTTGGCTAACGCCATTGAAGCCCGCGATAATTATACTGCCGGGCATACTGACAGGGTTTCTATTCTGGCTGGAAAATTGGCTGATGCAATGGGGTGGGATGAACAGCAAAAGTATAGTCTGATCATGGGGTGTACCCTGCATGATATTGGCAAAATTGGCGTCCCTGATAATATTCTCAATAAGCCGTCAATGCTTACCGAGGATGAAGTAAGAATTATGCGCGAACATCCTAAAGTGGGTTTGAAAATTATTAGCGGCGTAGATCTCTTCAAAGCGGCTAAACCATATATTATCGCCCATCATGAGCGATGGGATGGCAAAGGTTACCCGAATAATCTCAAAGGGGAAGATATTCCAATCGAGGGCCGTTTACTTTCCGTTGTTGATACCTTTGATGCCATCTTATCTGACAGGCCATACCGTAAGGGGAGCACTGTCCCGGAGGCGGTTTTGGAACTTCTTAAATATAAGGGTGTTCAATTTGATCCGGCTATCGTAGATGTTTTTATTAATGTCCTGCGCCAGGGTAAAGTTGATCTGAAAGAACTCTACGGTTTTGAGGAAAACCTCTCCTGTCTCGATGAAATCCTAATCAGCGAAACGGTATCGGTGTAAACGATAAGATCAATATTATTATTGAAACGATCCCCATTATTTTTACAGTTCTGCCGGGATTGATTGTATCATCGAGCGTCTGCGGATGCTTGATGCCAAAAATCAAACCGAGAGCCCCAAATACCCACCAGGTTGGGGCGCTAAAACCAAGAATCAACAATCCCCCCATAGCCAGCAAGCCCAAAATATGCTGGCGCTTTCGGAGCAGGCCATATAAGATATGACCCCCATCCAACTGTCCGATTGGGAGCATGTTTATGGCCGTAACAAGCATTCCTACCCATCCGGCAAAAGCAGCTTCGGAAAGTCTGAAGAAAAATCCATCAGGCGCAGTACCGAGAATCAGCCAGGTCATAAGACGCATAAGGATCGATTTCCCTTCCATGGAAAAAGCCATGTCCTTAAAGCTGAATAACTCCGCCGGAAGAATTACAGAATGGGTTAAGCCGTAAACTAACCAGAAGAGAGCCACCACCCACCCGGCAATCGGACCGGCAGCGCCGACAGCTATAAGATCCTGACGATTGTAAAAAGGGGATTTGGATTTTATCACTGCTCCGAAAGTTCCTATAAAACTGGGAGCCGGGATAAAATAGGGCCAGGAAGTAATAATATTACATTTGCGGCTGGTGATAAAATGCCCCATCTCATGTACCAATAATATTGATATCAGTGCAATGGTAAATTCGATCCCATCGCCGCTCTTAAGATCGTTTAAAGTACTGTCAAGGACATCCGAAAATGAACCGGGGGCAGCCAGATTCTTAAGAAAGACCGGGACAAAGTAAACCGTAAATAGGGTAGTGAAAAATAAAATTATATTCAACCGGGGGATTCTCAGCTTCTGTTTAGGGTCTATATGAAGCAGGAGGCCATTTTCATTTTCGTCCAGTTTGAACTCATAGCCGGCGGTTTTTAATCTCTCACTAATGATTTTAATTCCAAGAGGGCGGTTATTCATAAGATGGGACAAGCTCAAAACCAGTTTATCATTACTGAAATAAACAGCGTTTATTTCAAACAGGTCTTTGACGAGATGCGAAATTATTTCTGTTTTCTTGTCTAATTCTTCTTTGGTCATAATTATAATTTTTGATTTTTCATTATTTTTCTTTTTACGCAACTCTTATTTTTAAAATCATTTTCTTTTTACCGGAAATCCAGTCAAGGACAGAATGTTTTATCCTGAAAGCGTTGCATCGAGTTGATATAAAATATTGTCATTCCCAGCTTGAGGGCGTGTTGAAAAAGTACAATTAGCATGTTGTGGCAGGTCTTGTCCGCTCAGGCGGATGTGACCTGCCACCATTGTCCGACAAGGGGTTAAGTGTCGGGTCACACACACGCCTTTGGCGTGTCCAAGACCCAACACAACATAACCAGGGTT
>CAYPUP010000398.1:0-2280 GCA_964413795.1 uncultured Ignavibacteriales bacterium | reverse complement strand
CTCCCAACCGCTACAAATGTACCATTGCCATATGTAATGCTCTTTAGATCTTCTGAAGTTCCCAAAGAGTACATCCTGAGGTTTGTCCAATTAGTCCAATAATTAGCGACGAATAGGCTTGCAGCAGATCCTCCAACGACGCATTTTTCATTTCCACATCCCACGCCATAGAGATTATATGATTCAAAGTAAGATTGTACAACAGTCCATGTGAATCCATTAGTAGACTCCATTATATTGCCCCCGTCACCTACAGCTACAAACTTATTGTTGCTGTGAGTTACTCTGTATAAAGAGCTACCAGAACCTGATGGTGCATATTCCCAAGTAACTGTATCTCTGGAGGTCAAAATTGTTCCCTGATATTGGCCGCTTCCGACGGCAACAAAAGTATTGTTCCCAAATGCAACGCCATACAGATGCTGTGCTGTTCCTGATTGCCTATTTGTCCAATTAATGCCATTGGAAGATGTAAGTATAATTCCATCATTTCCCACGACAACAAAAGTATTATTCCCATAACTAACTTCCCAAAGATGTTTGGTAGTTCCAGATATTCTTTTTGTCCACGCTACACCATTAGAAGACGTAAGTATGGTACCATTATTTCCGACGGCAATATAAATTCCACCACTATAAGTCACCCCCCAGAGCAAATTGGACGTGACGGTCGCGCTTTTTACCCAATTAACTCCGTCAGATGATTTAAGAACGGTTCCGTTCCGCCCTA
Source organism: uncultured Ignavibacteriales bacterium (assembly GCA_964413795.1). Lineage (GTDB taxonomy): Bacteria > Zixibacteria > MSB-5A5 > GN15 > FEB-12 > DAOWMZ01. The sequence continues at coordinate 1,550 of CAYPUP010000398.1, read as the reverse complement.
CGCCAACAAAAACCCCATTGCCATAAGTTACCCCATAAAGAGAAGAACTGACACCTGATTTTCCACTAATCCATGCGATTTTATCCGGAGACGTCACTATAGTACCATTACTAGCTACGGCAACATAAATGCCATTGCCATAGGCAACCCCATAGAAGGTGATAGATTGCGACATAGGATTTCGTAATTGCCAATTATCAACAGAGGTGGATTTTGGCTGGGATAAATATCTATCAATGGCTAATAAAAACATTCCGGCGTATTTAACGGCATTGTTTATTTGCTGGTTTAAAAGCGCATATTCTTTTGAATATTTTTTAATATCTCCAAAAAGTTCACCATAAAGTGGAAAGGACTTTACACTATAGCACCCCTTCAGGCCGTCGTTGAAATAGTTTTCCTTTGGTTCACATTCTCCCTTCCAGTATTGTGAAAAGTAAGAATCAGATATAGTGATAAGCGTATTGTTCCTGGCTTGTGTATAGTAATCTGTTGGGTATGGTTTAGATTCTTCATAAATATCAGTGATCGACGATGAAAGTTCACCATGCACGTTTGCATAGTACGCAGCCTCTTCAAAATGGTCAAAAATTATATCTGTCCCAATATCAACTGGAAATAAATGTGGTATGTTCAATGCGTGAGCGGGAACATTCATATCGGCAATCAGATGAATACAATAGCCTAAATATTTAAAGGCATTATCCGGATGATCCGGAAAATTCTCTAAAAATAAATCGAACCATTTTCCTATGTTTCCTCCATTCCGCTTGCTATCCTCATGGGCTGGACTATCGTTTTGAAGCGTTGAGGCATATTCAACAATATTTTGCATTTCTTTAACTAAAAAAGCCCTATAATTTTCATTTTTTACTTTATTAGCCGTGAGCCAAATCGCTTGTTCCGCTACTTGATAATGTGTGCTAAGTCTGTACCAATCTTCTTCTTTTGGTCTAGTCCACCAGGCATCAGCATTTGATAATAATGTACTAAAAAACATGATAACAACGATAATGATACAAAACAAAATCTTGGAGGCGTTACGTATCGATGGCTTCGTCATGTATTCTTTGTTTGGCCATAACATTAAGATTTTTGAATATTTCGCAGAAAAAACAGAATCCATTGTATGGATATGATGAATTGGCCTACCCGTGAAACAATTCAGCAAAGAATATACACGTTGAACCACACGTCTGTACTGTTCCATAAGATCCTCCATTAATGAGGGGATTGATAAGAAGTCCCTTTTTTTTTGATAAGGCATTGCTTTTGGTGGACGGAAGTATAGGGAGGCTGTTTTTGCTTGTCAAGGGGTATTATGGCATCGAAAAACAGGGGCTGGCGATGCGGTTGGGTAAGAAAGATGGATCGGCGGCCGCTCTTTTGAGAAATCAGTTCACCTTTTGGTCGAGTCGCCCGTGAAGAAGGCATTTTTGAGCACAATTCAGACAGACCTCTCCTGCACGCCTTTTTTCAAAATTTGCAAAATGCGTTATGACTGGATGTATTCATCCCATGTGTATTCGGGGTCGCCGTAGATCGTATCA
>CAYPUP010000397.1:0-2285 GCA_964413795.1 uncultured Ignavibacteriales bacterium | reverse complement strand
CAGGCGGTTTCGGTTACGACTCTGATTGGCAGACGATAGCGCGGATCAAATCCGGCAAAACAATCCTGTACAAAAACGTCCCGCCCCTGAATGTAAGCTTGTAATCTTTGAAACAGCAGACTAAACTGCTCAACTGTAAATGATTTGTTGACCGGTCCCCACCAGACATTACCACCGGTCTCTTCCTCTTTTACGATAAATTTATCCTTGGCCGCTCGTCCGGTGTGTACTCCTGTTCTGACGACAATCGGTCCCAGATGAGCCATACTTCCTTCATTCCGGTTAATAATCTCCTCATACAAAAGAGGCGTGTTATGGTTCCAGTGGATATGGCGGACATTTTTTATCCCATGATTTTCTAAACCATAGGAACTAAAAAGGCGTGTTACGGGCATATTATGACCCTCCATTTTTTATAAATGAAATATCTCTTACAATATAAATCGGTATATTTACTGATTCAGTAAACAATTATCCAAAAAAATATATAAATTATACACTTTTCAGGCGGTATTATTCAGTCCATTCAGCTGGAAAAAAATTATGAGAAAAGCTATTCTTCTGACTGATCGTTTATTGCGGTTTTGTTGTGTACCGCCGGGTCTTTGACCAAAAGAGCAATCGGTACCAGTACACAATAACCGATAACCAAAAGCAGGGGAGCCAAAGTTAATGAACCCTGTCCCAAAGTTACATATCCGAGAATAATAACGATCATAGCAATGGCAAAGAGAATATAGTTCTTTTTACCAAAAGGCCATTGAAACTCTGCCTGTGAGGCTTCATCTGATTTTTTTGTCTTAACTGCCATAATTAAGTAACATATTAACTTGTTAATTGCCCATTTGTCAAGAAGTTAAAATTATCATTTTTCATAATCATTATACACTGAACCCAGGCCAATCGCCCATATAAACATAAGCATCTGCCTAACTTCCTCATCAATAAAGGTCGCTTCAGTAAATGATGTCACAAAAAAGACAAACGATCCCACAAAAGAAGCCAAAATAAATGATTTATTGAGATCTTCTACAGATGATTTTTTCCATGTTTTCCATAAAATATGGAATAACTCAAGCCAAATTAAAAGATATAATATCATCCCGGGGAAGCCCAAAATAGCAGCAAAATTCAGTAGATCGTTGTGAGCATGGACATGTTTTTTTCTCGCTTCCACGTTAGGGGGAAGATTTTTGGCGTATTCTACTGCAAAGTTTCCGTTTCCGACACCCAGAATCGGGTTTTCTTTTATAAGCTTGAAGGAACTATTCCAGATGTAAAGCCGTCCCATTTCGTCATCAAGGTTGTACTCTCTTTCCAATCTCTTTTCGATTCGATCGAGAAGCCCGGGAGTAAAAATAGTAATTGATCCGATTAGTAAAACAAAGCAGGCGGCATAAATAAGGGGTCTCTTTGATTTAACCAGTATCAGTATCAGCAAACCGGCTATCATTGCAAAGATAGAACCCCGACTGAAACTAAACAGGGTAGCCACTCCCCCCAGCAGGGCAGCGCTGATAAATATAATTATAGATGAATTTTTTATATTCTTTTTTCCGGCAATGAGTAGAGTAATTAAGAAAATCGATGCGGTGGCGAAATAATTTCCGAATGTTAATGTATGGGGGAAATTTCCCCGAACAAGATAACCAAAATCAGGAGCAGGGAGGAGCGGTTTGGTGCGGAATAAATCGATTCCAAAAATATATTGAAAAATCCCGTATATTCCAATCATCAGAACCCCTAATGCGAATCCGGTCACAAGCAGTTGGCGGTATTGTTTATCTTTCCCAAGATAAATTCCTATCGTTACAGCAAGAAAGAGCCAGGACTTTTTCATGGCTTCTAATGATGTCAGAGGAGTCGAATTGCCCAGAGCTGAAATGATCTGCCAGAGAATAAAAGCGGCGATTAAAAGATAAAATCTTTTAAGAATTGAATTAAAGGGATTAAACGGTTTTTTTATCAATAAAATAATAAAAAGAAACAATGATATTCCCAGGGATATCTGGGCAAGGGCAATTGAAAAGGTAGAACTGAAAATGAACAACAGATAAAAAGCAAACAGACTATCAGAAAGAGGTTTTTCCGATAATAGCTTCATCCGGCCAGATCACTTTCAAGCAGTTCCACGAGAGTATGAATTATAAATATATGTTCTTCCTGGATTCGCTGGGTAGAGGTATGCGGGATTATCAAAGCTCTATCGACTAATCCGGCCAGCGAACCTCCTTTGCCCCCAGCAAACCTACAGTCAGCATCATTCGTTCCCGAGCAGCGCGGAC
>CAYPUP010000396.1:0-2315 GCA_964413795.1 uncultured Ignavibacteriales bacterium | reverse complement strand
TGACAATTACCACTTAATCACCTTTCCATACAACAAGCTGGCGAGGAAACGGCGCAATCTGACCACAATTCAGGTTGCGGAGCGGGCTAATATTTCACGTAATACACTTTATCTGCTGGAAAAAGGAAATGCCAGCACATCCATTGGCACTCTTTTTAATGTGTTGCGTGTTTTGGGATTACAGGACGATTTTCTCAAGCTGGCCGCTGATGATGAGCTTGGAAGAAAATTACAGGATCTTGGACTTTTGGGAAATGAATACAAATAAAAAAGACATATACGTTTACGCACACTGGCTGGGAATGCCGGAAGCCAAGCCAATTGGGGTGCTTTCTGCGCATCAGGGCAAATGAAGAAAATCTTTTAGCTTTGAATACGATAAAGGGTGGCTTCAATCAAAAGAACAATATCTGATTGATCCTGATATAGGCTGGTATTCCGGTCAGCAATTCCCCGCTAAAAAAGACAACTTTGGTGTATTTGGAGTTGAAGTTATTGAATCGGATAAAGAAAGCGATGAAATTAGTAAATGGTTAGCTATTTTAATGGCTCCCGGATCTTCACTGGGAGGGGCGAGACCAAAAGCAAATATTCTGGACGATAATTATCACCCCTGGATTTCGATCTCGCAATGCATGTTGGCGATTACTTTCAACTCACGAAAAACCAAATGCAGCAAATACTGGATGAAGTCCTTTTATCAGTCAGCAGCTGGCAAACAACAGCAAAAAGCATTGGAATATCAACGGCTGAACAAGAAATGATGGAGGCTGCGTTTCGGTATTGATATCCGGCTACTGATGTTGTATGCCTTATAAAATTAAGTGTAAATCACTAGCTTATAATTAGGCCTACCGGGTTTTTTCCAACCCATAGGGTGGGTATCAAGGCGGTTTTAAAAAACCACTTAATTTAAAATGTTCGATGTTTGATCAGGTATTATTTAACTTCTATCCTAAAAAAATCAAACACCCGCTTTGCTTTCCTTTTTCCAATACCATCTACGTTAGTTAGTGTGGCGATGTCGGCGAGCACAATTTGTTCAATGTTGGTAAAATGCGCCAACAGCCTTTGTGCCAGGATCGGTCCAACTCCCGGAAGGGTTTGGATCAGATAATGCTGCTGTTTTTGATGCTTTTTTGGCTTTTTGCCCATTTTTCGAATAAATACAGGTAGATTGAGCTGTTGTGCAGCTGCCATGATCATGAGTTGAACTGTGTCTTCAATTCCAGAGGATCTGATCACCGGGATTTGCCACGACAGGCTTACAGACAACAACGCTCCTTTGATGGCCTCCGGTTTGATGTCATGTCTCGTATTAAAAGGATTCCCTTCAACAATGATCAGCGAATGCAGGCCTGTTTTCCTTAGCCTGGCACATTGATCAAACAAGTGACCCGAAAGGATAGATTGCACAAAATCAGTGCTTGTTTTACGTTCTATCACAATATCTCCATCAATCATATAGTCACCCACAGCCAATTGTTTCATTATAACATTGATTCCTTTTTCGACCAGTAGCTCCGGGATACCGGAGGCTCTTTCCCTATTGTCGGTGATGATGGTAATGTTCATTGGACAGTTCAGTTTTGGATTTCGAAGGTAATGAAATATTGCCCAACTCTGGCACGCGTTTAGCCATAGCGTAACGTGTGACAATTACCACTTAATCAACTTTCCATACAACAACAAAAAAACAACACAAATCTGATAACTGAACCTGTTTCTAATCGTTTTTATTTCTATTGTTCAATTCATGGAGGGCACTCATTTCACTTGACGCTTCCATGAACAAGACGTGTTCCGGCAATTACATTCCGGAATATTTTATAGCAGCCGAACTTACAGGCATAATAGGCACGCTAAACATTGGCAAGTTAGTGGCGGTTTCAGAATGTTTTCTCAATTTGTGTACTAGCCCTCCCCATCTGCAAGAAAATAATTCTACCTTTGATGCTTAAAATCTGCCAAAGTACGCTGATAATAAATTTTTACGGATTTTGTTATTGTTGTAAAAACATCTCTCTGTAGTACATTGACAATATGATGTTTAACGTTTTTATTGGTCTTGATAATCATGATAAGATAATTGGTTGAATAATCATATAAAATACTGATTATAAACGATCTAACATTATTTATTTATACTTATTTTACTGAAATTCAGATAATTATATAAAATTTTACCAAAGTATTGTCTTTAAACTATGGATAATAAAACGCTTTACGAGAAGTATGATTGGAGCAGCCTTAAGGAAGAGCACCTTAAAAATAAAATTATTCGAATTTTAAAGAGTATCCCTTCTGATGTCTCC
>CAYPUP010000395.1:0-2317 GCA_964413795.1 uncultured Ignavibacteriales bacterium | reverse complement strand
TTAGTGCGTTATTGGTAATTTTATCAGCTTTATTGGATTTTTTATTCAGCAGCAATTTCCCAAAATCCGTCCCCAAAATATTTATTAATTTGTGTTTTTTATTAGCAGCCATTGTTATAGCCGGAATATTTAGCTTCGACCCGGTAGCATCATTGCGTCCATTAAGCAGAGTAATCCTATTAACCATGACTTTTTTATCTTTATATCAATTGATCCCAAAAATAAAAATCGAAAATACAATTTTAATTTTTTTCTGGCTGACAGTTGTCCATTCAATAGTAAACCTGATTCCTTTTATATTATCCGGGGGTACAATACGATCGTTTGGCTTGTCGGGTTTGGTATTCGATGAATTCGCCATGATTTCATTAGTTGTGGGTACTTCATATTTCTTATGGAGTTCTTCAAGATTTCAGATGCTATATGGGTTGACATCAATAATCATTTTAGGAGCACTGATAGCCACACAATCAAGAGCGCCAATCATGTTTGCCCTGATAGTCTGTTTTGTTGGGATTATGATGTCTTATTTTAAGCAGAAGAAATTGCTCGAATTACATGGTTTGACAACTTTTAAAAATCAACATAAATGGTCGATTGGCTTGCGGGTTGGGATTATGAGTGTATCATTTTCTCTTGTTATTTTAACAATAATTGGATTAAATCCGGAGATACTTTCAACAGTACTGGAAAGATTTGAATTATTGTTGACCACCAATCCTTCGGGGACTTTTTATACAAGGCTAGAGTTATGGCACACAGCTATTATATCTTTTTTAAGCAACCCTATTACGGGTATAGGGCCTGGAACTTTTAAAATAACAGGAGATATTTTTCCCACCCTGCATTTACGCTATGGGTATCATATGGTTCGGAATCTTTCAGCCCATAATCTCTTCCTTCATTATTTAGCAGAAACCGGTTTGATAGGCGCAACCGCGTTAATTATGCTCATCGTTAACCAATATCGGCTCTGTTACAAAGTATGGAAATCTGAAACAAGTATAAAAGCTATCCCTTATAAGTTATCACTATTGCTCGTTTCATTAGTTTTTCTTATCTCTACTTTTATTGAGGGGGGGTGGTTGTGGGGACAGCAAGGATTCATTTTTGTTTTATTTATCGCAATGATAGCATTGATAGCAAAAGATAAATAATGCTCACGAGGTGTAATGATTCACTTTGAGGAGTATTGTATGTCTAAACCCCTGTGTTTTCGACTTATGAAGTATAGCCTGTTCTTTTTATATATAAACACTCTGCATTGAGATAAAAGCAAGCGGCTTTGTTATTTCCAGCTTGAAGGGCTTGTCTCCGTCGGCTATTTTTGCTATAAGAAGGTTTTTCAACACGCCCGAAAGCGGGTATCCATGCTATCACTGGTTTTCCGGTCAAGGGGGCGTGTTGAAAAAGTACAATTAGCATGTTGTGGCAGGTCTTGTCCGCCCAGGCGGATGTGACCTGCCACCATTATCCAACAAGGGGTTAAGTGTTGGGTCACACACACGCCTTTGGCGTGTCCAAGACCCAACACAACATAACCATGGTTTTTCAACATGCTCTCAGGTCGGGAATGACAAAACCTTATGGTTTTGTTATTACATGGCAGGATCGCAGGGATACTGCCCTTGAAACGACTCCCCACAATTGGCTTTCTATCATAAAATGAAATATTTACACCCCCATAAATTATAGTGTATAATAGGCTACACTTAAGGAGAGTTATCATGAAAATAGTTGATTTACCGTTTGGCGTTACAAATTGGTCAGAGGTTGAACGGACCAAACACAAAGGTGAAAAAGGTATGGCTTATTGGCAAACACGTCAATTCGGAGATATTCGGGTACGGATGGTCGAGTACTCGCCGGGTTATCTGGCCGATCATTGGTGCAGTAAAGGGCACATCCTCCTTTGCCTTGAAGGGGAACTGCACACCGAGCTTGCCGATGGACGTAAAGTCATTCTTACGCCGGGTGTAAGTTATCAAGTAGCTGATAATGCGGAACCGCATCGATCATCAACCCAAACCGGGGTGAAGTTGTTTATTGTGGATTGACATATATACATCAAAAGTGATAATATGGCAGGATTACTACGAGATCCTTCCCTTGAATTACTATTCTTATCTCTTCATAAACTCCATAATCTTGCTGCGTAAAATATCGCGGTAGGTTCCGTAGCTTTCGGCGGAGGAAAAGCCCAGCTCATTGACCAGTCTGGCTGATTCGGTGGCGAATTGGTAACGAGTGTTAATTGCTGAAATTTCTGACTGATAAGCATGATTTATGACATCAAGCATATCAGTAATCCCGATTT
>CAYPUP010000394.1:0-2333 GCA_964413795.1 uncultured Ignavibacteriales bacterium | reverse complement strand
AGCCGTTTAAAATTAAAACCGATCCTGATTCTCAGTGTGACCTTTTTTGCCTTTTTTAGTTTTCTTGTGATCTCAACTCTTGACTTCAGATTGATTCTGAGTTTTTCATTCCTAAGCGGGGTATCGTTTGTGTTTTACAGGATAGCCGGGGGACCTTTTTTTATGCGCAACTCGACCCGTAAAGAGCGGACGCATATATTCTCATTTTCATTTGGAATGATGATTTTGGCCGGGATGGTCGGATCGCTTGGAGCCGGGAAAATGGTAGTCCTGGTTGAGCATTTGACCGGCGATTTAATTTTAGGCTATCAATATACTCTTTATGCCGGAATATTTCTGAGTATGCTGGCTTTGATTCCTTTTTTGATGTTGAAAACCAAGAAGCCCACCAAAGAGGAAAAAGAAGTAAAAATCACTTTTAAAATGCTTAAGAAGAAAAAGCGATTTTATTCTCATATATTCATAGTCAATTTCCTTATGGGTATGGGAGCTGGTCTGGTAATCCCTTTTTTGAATCTTTATTTTAAAAACAGATTTGAGTCAAGCCCCGATGATATCGGTGTATATTTTTTTCTGGTACAATGCTCCATGCTGGTCGGTTCTCTTAGCGCTCCGGAATTTGCCCGAAAGTTTGGATTGGTAAATACTGTTGTTTATGCCCAGTTATTGTCAATCCCGTTTTTTTTAGTAATGTCATATACATATATTCTGCCTTTGGCTGTAGTTGCCTTTGTGATAAGAGGGGGGCTGGTAAATTCCGGATGGCCGATTGTCAGCAATCTGAGTATAGAATTATCCGATAAACATGATCAGGCGCTGGTTAATGCCCTTTTGATGATCGCCTGGACATCATCCTGGATGGTTTCTTCGGCAATTGGCGGAGCATTGATAGAGAAATACGGATTTACCTTTACAATGAACATAACAATCTGTTTATATGTATTATCATCAATTGCCTTTTATCTCTTCTTCAGAAAGACTGAGAAAAAAGATGAATCCGGGAACTGGATTATTTTATCGGAGAATAAGAGTTGAATAATATTCTTGAAAAAATTGCGTTCAATAAACGAATTGAAATTGAACACATGAAAATCGAACTTCCACAGGCAGTTTTATTTAAAAATATTATTTCAAATAATATTTTTAAATTCAGAGAGGCACTATCTGATCATGATAAAATAAATATCATTGCTGAGATTAAAAAAGGTTCACCTTCAAAGGGAATAATTTCTAACGATTTTAATCCAGGCTTAATTGCTCAGAAATTTAAAGAGGGGGGAGCTTCGGCTATTTCGGTTCTGACCGACGAAAAATATTTTTATGGCCGCCATGAATATCTTGCGATAGCAAAAAAAATGTCGGGTTTGCCGATTTTATGCAAGGATTTCATAATAGATAAATATCAAATTTATTATGCTTCATTTATGAAAGCTGATGCAATCCTGCTGATTGTTAGAATGCTGACCGATATTGCAATAAAAGAATTTATCAATATTGCTCATGAAATCGGCCTCGATTGTCTGGTCGAGACACATACTGAGGAAGAAGTAAAACGTGCTGTCGCTTGCGGAGCTGATATAATCGGAGTTAATAATCGTGATCTTTTTGATTTTAGTGTCAATTTGGAAAAATCGGAAAAGTTAGCAAAGCTGATTCCTGATAATGTGCTCAAAGTTACAGAATCTGGCATCCATAGTTATGAAGATATTCAACGTTTACAGAAACATGGCTATGCTGCTTTTTTAGTCGGGGAATCACTGATGGCTTCTGATGATGCTGTTGCACAACTAAAAGCCCTGAGAGGGTTATGAGTTATTTTAACATAAAAATATGCGGACTCACGCGTCCCTTGGATGCCAAACTGGCTGCTGAATTGGGAGCGAATATGATCGGGATGATCTTCTATAATAAATCACCTCGATATGTTAATCTTAAACAGGCATCGGCTATTGTAAAGATTGTCCCACCCACAGTCAACAAAGTAGGGGTATTTGTAGATACAGAGTTAAATAAAATATTGAACACAGCTCATAGATTAAATCTGGATTTTATTCAATTCCAGGGTGATTATAATTCATCTGATGTCTTAAAGGCAAAAAGGCTTGGCTTTAAAACGATACGGGTATTTAATATCAGGAATCAAAACGACTATAAAAACGTATATTTAAGTAAAGCTGATATGGTTCTATTGGATAACATGACAGCGACCCAATTTGGTGGAACTGGAAAAGCTTTTAATTGGGAAATCAAACCGCCGAGAAAGATTAAAAATTTGATATTGGCTGGCGGGATAAACAGCAATAATGTGAAAAATTGTATAAAAATATTTTCAC
>CAYPUP010000393.1:0-2367 GCA_964413795.1 uncultured Ignavibacteriales bacterium | reverse complement strand
AAGACAAGCTATCTATTCTTATAGAAATCGATAAATCGGTTATTTCTCAAAGGAAAACTCTATTAAAAGAAGAGGTTGGTGTTAATGATAAAGGAGAGCTTGCAGTTTACATTACAAAAAAATCACCTTTAATAGATGATAAAAACGGTAAAGTCATTGGTTTAATAGGCACTTCTATTGATATCACAGAAAAGAAAAATGCTGAAAAGCTGGAATTAGAAAATGCAGCTCAAAAACAAAACCTAATGGAGCATGATAGATTTTCACGGGTTGTGAATCAGGTTGTGCATGATATCCGTTCACCTTTAGCCAGTTTATTAATGATTGTGAAAGCCTGCAGTCAAATTCCGGAACGTGAACGACTGGCCTTGAGGGATGCCGCAACGAGTATCGGAGCGATAGCCAATAATTTATTAGCCAAATACAATGCCAAAGATACAACGGCTGCTGCTTCTGTTGGTTCTGTAGGGGGTGACTCAGAGGCGGTTTTGGTCTCTGTGGCGGTGTTGCAGCTTTTGACCCATAAGAATTTTCAATATCAATCGGCAAATGTTAACTTTGAACATACATTTACATCGGAAGGCGAGTTTGCCTTCATTCATGTGGATTCCTCGGATTTCCAACGCGCTCTGTCTAATTTAATCAATAACAGTGTGGACGCTCTTCCGGAATCAAGGTCAGGCACAGTGCCAGGAACAGTGAAAGTCAAACTGGATGCTGATCCTGACTGTGTAAAAATCACATTAAAAGATAATGGAAAAGGGATCCCTGCCGATGTGTTAGAGAAAATACGCCAAAAGATAGCAGTGACCGCAGGGAAAGAAGACGGTCATGGTATTGGCCTTGGGCAGGTACAAGAAATGCTGGCGGCTTCTGGTGGTAAGATGGCCATCGACTCAACCGAAGGCAAAGGAACGGAAATCACGCTTACTTTTCCCAGGGTGCATACTATTACATGGATTGCTGATAGCTTAGTATTTTCTCAAGACAGTCTGGTGATTGTTTTGGACGATGACAGCTCTATACATCATGCATGGGATGTACGTTTTGAGGCTTTGCGTTTTGAGGATTCACAGGCGGCGTTAGAAGTGAAACATTTTAATAGGGGTGAGGACGTGTTGGCCTATGTAGAGGCTTTAAGCCCCGCGGACAAACAGCGAGTGTTTTTACTCTCAGACTTTGAACTGCTGAATCAGGAAGAAGATGGCCTGGATATTATTAAACAGGCCGATGTAAACAGTGCGGTCCTGGTCACCAGTTATTATGCGAATGAAGCCGTTCGGAATCGGGCAAAGCAGTTGAATACAAAAATTTTACCCAAGCAGTTAGCGTCGGACGTTCCTATGCATGTTCTTGGGCGTATTCTTGAGGCCCCAGAAGGTAGCCCGGATGAAGCGAAGCGGAATCCGGGCTACAACCAGGCTGATCTTGTTTTAGTGGACGATGATGAAGCCTTTGCAAATAATTTAATGACTTTTATGTTCATGGATAAACGGGTAGATTATTTTAAAGAGCCTCAGGAATTCAGAAAAAGATTAGAAAGTTATCCCAAGAATATTACGATTATCGTTGATAATAATTTTTCAACGTCTTATGAAAAAGGTATAAACATCCTAAAAGAATTACACGAATTGGGATTCACCAAATTATATTTGCTCTCAGGCGAGCATTTAAACCCTGATGATTTACCGGATTACTTAGTCGCTATAAGAAAAGATAAAATTGATGAAATTGATTTTTAAAAAAACGTAGGGCCGATTAGCGGGAGCCGCGAGGCGAGTGCGTAATCGGCCGAATCAATTCCGGCAGATTACGTTACTCGCTGGCGCTCGCAACTAATATGCCCTACATTGCGATACGAAAAGATAAAGTTGATTTTTAGTGTTAATTCTAAAGCTACCGTTGTAAACTTCAATGTGGTAAACTACTCGGTCAACCGTTTAAGAATTATCGGAGAAGTCATGGCTCGTGTAACAATAGAAGATTGTCTGGAATATAAAGCTAACCGTTTTGAGTTGATTATGGATGCGGCCTTGCGTGCCCGCCAATTAGCCACCACTGCCGCTGAACCCGGTGTACCGTGGGATAATGACAAATCTACCGTGGTTGCATTACGTGAAATCGCGGAAGGCAAAGTGGATTTGTATGAAAAAGAACGCCTTCGAGTACGTGGTATTCAAGAAACCGAAGTCAATATATTTCAGGACATCGACGATTGAACCCAACAAGCCAGGGAGCTGAAACGTGGCGATTTTTGATGAACTCAGAGAAGATTTAAAACTCTACTTATCAGAAGCTCAAATCGCTAAAATTTACGAAGCCTATCTCACAGGTGAAGATGCTCACCGTGGTCAAAACCGCGCTTCA
>CAYPUP010000392.1:0-2370 GCA_964413795.1 uncultured Ignavibacteriales bacterium | reverse complement strand
GAGCCAAGAAAGCCGCCAGTTGCTGCGGTAGGATTAAAAGCATGATAAAAAATCAGGTTAAAAGAAGGCAGGATTTTTTCATAATTCAGGATAAGGATATACAAAGCGGAGCAAGTATAAATGATTGACATACCCGGAACCAAAAATGAAGCTACCCGTCCGATTCTTTTAATTCCGCCAATAATGACAATTCCAACCAAAGCGCTGATGATAATACCAATAATCCAGCGCCAGGTACCAATCATCTCCGGAGCAACTTCGAAGACATCAACCAGAGAATGAGCAACCGTGTTGGATTGAGCCATATTCCCCGAACCAAGGGCGGCGATTGCCGTACATGCGGCAAACATATATGCCAGAGGGCGGAGTTTTTTGCTCATCCCGAGTTTAATAAAATACATCGGGCCACCGAGAATATTCCCATCCGGTTCAACTTCCCGATATTTAATAGCCAGAGTACATTCGGTATATTTAATTGCCATGCCAAACAGGGCTGTAATCCACATCCAAAAAATCGATCCAGGACCGCCATAATAAATCGCCAGTGCCACCCCCCCTATATTTCCAATTCCGATTGTTGCTGATAAAGCCGCTGAAAGAGCCTGGAAGTGAGATAATTGTCCTTTATGAGCCGGATCATCATATTTTCCGCGAGCTATTGCCACTCCGTGCCAGAAACCGCGGAACTGGATAAACATCAATCTCAATGTCAGAAGTACTCCTGTACCCAGGAGAAGTATAATAAGGGGTAATCCCCAGACAATGTTAGATATAGATGATAATAATTCGTTTATTGCATTCATTGGTTCTTTTAGATAAATAATGTCAAAACATTTGGCAAGTTTAAACACTACGTCGTGTGCTTTACATATTTTTTTATTTGTAAAGGGCAATGAGATGCTTATTATAAAAATTATTCTCAATTTTGATAAAACAGGAAGGCTTAGTGTGTCTAAATATTTATCAGTAGCTAAAAAAGCAATCAGGGAAGCCTCGAAAATAACTCTCGATTATTACACCAAACAGAATTTTTCGATCTCAATTAAAAAGGATAATACTCCGGTAACAAATGCGGATAAAAAGGCTGAAAAAACAATTATCAAAATCATAAAAGAATCTTTTCCCGACCACGGCTTTTGGGGTGAGGAGACAGGAGTATCTAAAAACAATAGTGAGTTTATTTGGATTATCGATCCGATCGATGGTACCAAAAATTTTATCGCCGGTATCCCCTTCTGGGGGACATTGATTGCTTTGATGCATAAAGATGAAGTGATATTGGGGCTCTCTTATGTTCCCTTGATGAAAGAAATGCTCTGGGCAGAAAAAGGAAAAGGGGCTTTCTTAAATGGAAAAAGGGTGAATGTATCCAACGGGCAAAACCTGTCAGATAGTATGATAAGCTTTGGTTCATTGAAGACTTTTTATGGAAAAAAATTGGGAAAAAATTTAATTGATTTGTCAAACAAATGCAAAAGGCAGCGATCATTTGGCGATCTCTACCCCTATCATCTTCTGGCGGCAGGTAAAATCGATCTGGTTGTTGAAGCGGCAATTAAATTAGTCGATGTCGCTCCTTTCGATTGTATCATCAAAGAAGCAGGAGGTACTTCTTCCGATTTAAAAGGAAAACCTCTCGACATAAAAATATTGTCTTTTATAGCTTCAAACGGAAGAATACACAAAGAAGCTTTAGTTATTCTAAATAAATAGTCCCTGATTAACCTTTCAAGACAAATAAAGAAAGGCCAGTTCAAAAAAACCGGCCTTTAGTAGTCAGTCATTCTAAAAACTGACCTGGTGTTATACTGGGCATGCATAGTTATAGATAACATATTCAATGCCGGACTAAAAACCACCACAACAAAAACATATCGTGTTGTCGTTCAGTAAATTACGCCAGGCGCTAATAAGCGTCGTCATCTAATAATGTAAAAAATTGCAGATTTTAAGTACAACTTACTACAATTATTATAAATGTTTATCCTTAAAACTTGATTCGGGAGTTGAAGATTTATACTTTTGAACCAGCAAATATAAATTGGTAAATGAAAGGATAAAAATGTCAGACTACCAGTATATCCATGCCCGTCAAATCCTTGACAGCCGTGGAACACCCACAATCGAAGTTGATGTCATTCTCAGCGATGGTACATTAGGCCGGGCAGCTGTCCCATCTGGTGCATCAACCGGAGCTCATGAAGCAGTTGAACTTCGTGATGGCGACAAAAAATTTTTCTTCGGCAAAGGGGTTCTTAAAGCTGTAGCCAATGTTAATGAAAAGATTGGTCCGGCTTTGATGAAAGATATGATCGATCCCTTCGATCAAAACGAGGTTGACAACTATCTGATAAATCTGGATGGGACCGA
>CAYPUP010000391.1:0-2384 GCA_964413795.1 uncultured Ignavibacteriales bacterium | reverse complement strand
ATTCATTGCTTCAGGATTATCATTGATAATATCAGTCCCATGATCTCTAGTCTCAAATACTTTTAATTCACATTTTTTATTAAGTTCTGCGAGATTTACCGAGGATGTATATGAATAGGAATCCTCTTTCCCAGCATATATGATACTCTTTCCTTCATATGACTCAAGAATTTTAGCGGGCTGCATACCTCTGTAGTTTTCTCCTGGGGACAGCATAATAACTTTTGATATTCCGGATATAAGTTCAGTCAGCATTATCCCTGTATTTGATCCTATTGAAGCGCCAATCACGATAATATTCTTTGAATTAATATCATTATCAGGATCTGTAAGAATACTATCAATGGCATCTTTAACATCATACGGATACAGTGCGAAATCATCTTCTGTCATATCTCTCCAATTGATCGTTGAGTCATTTAGAATTGTTGATTTTCCATGACCTCTTAAATCCAGGGCTAAGATATAGGGCATGATTCTATTTTGGGATAGAGAATCAATTTCAAGATAATGTTTTAAGTTCAACAGAAAGGGAGCATAACTTTCATGTGTATTATTCATCATTGGCAGCAAAACAATAAGAGGAGCTTTTATATTGTGGTCAGGCTTGCCCTGCCAACAGTATAGATTAAGTCCGTCAGTTGTAGTAAGTTTAATTTCGGTTGTCTCCCAATCTGAACCCAGAAGAGGAGATGAATTTAATGATAGCACTATTACAATTAAAATTAATACTCTCATGGTTTTCATGAAATTACCTCCTTATATTAGCTTTAGTGATAATTAAATCTATTCGTATTGAAAAGAAAAAGGGAACCAATACTGGTTCCCTTGTATTTTATAAATACTATATTTTAAATATATTTTTCTATAAACTGCTTAAGGCTTTTGTCCAAATTTGTAATATGCTTTTTATAGCCTTCCATGTCAGATTCTTTACAGCATTTTTCCATCAACATTGCTAACGCCAGCATATCCTTAAATGATTGTTCAATATCAACTTTATATTCTTTGAGTTCATCCGGAAGAGCATTGGGATCAAATCCACTAAGTTTTGTGATTAGTGTCTCAGTTGAACCGTTAATACCATCTGTGTTATTTTTGGGAATATGATTTTCAAGGATCATATTAACAGTAATAATGACACCTTCGATTTGGGGGTAGTGAACAGGTAACAATGCAGAAGCAGCGTATTCAAATGCATCATGTAATCTTGGCATCAATTCATAGACTTTGTCTTTGTTTTTTTCTTCTGCTGCTAATGCATATTCATCAACAAGGGCGGCAAAGTTTTTGCGGAGTTCAATAAACTCTGCTTTTCTCTTCTCATTTTTGAAAGTGGGTTCAAGTTTTTCGATAGCTATGAATTTTTCCTTAAATGTAGGTCCCGCTTCAAAAAGAGCCTCGAAATTGCTGTCTGGCCAGGCAATGTGCCAGGCCGGAGCCATAACTTCATGAAAGGCACCAAACGGGTCATTCCCAAGTTCAGCAGCTCTGTCAGCCGGGCAGGATTTTTCATCGGCACTGGCAATATTGAACATTAATATGCTGAGTGAAATTAATAAAATTATTCTTTTCATGTTACCTCTCTCCTCATGTAAATAAAAAAGCAGATTTATCAAATTACGTTAGTCTCATGGACAATAGCGCCAACGGCGAATCGATCCAATGAAAGGGGAGTGATATCAACCGATGGTTTTTTACCTGTAATAATTTCCGTTGATATCATTCCGGCCGCCGGTGCCTGCATAAAGCCATGTCCGGAAAATCCGGCGCAATGGAATATCCCTTTTACTTTGGAATCCCAGCCTATTATTGCATGATGGTCTGGTGTGGTTTCATAAAGTCCCGCCCACTGGTTGGCAATTTCGGCCTGCTCTAATTGGGGGATTCTATCCAAAGCTTTTTCAAGAATGGCATCGGTATAATCAGGGTCGATTGAAATATCAAATGATGGTTTTACTGATTTATCGGCCCAGCCCAAAAGTATCCCTTTGGACTCTTTGTGAAAATACAGACCGGATTTCACATCAACTACCATCGGAAAAAATGGTTTTACAAAATCCAATTCACCGGTCGTTACAATCTGACGTTTAATAGGTTCTACGGGTATATTGACGCCATACATTTGACCAATCAATTTTGATTGCGGGCCGGTACAATTTATTATTATTGGAGTTTCGATATCCCCTTTTGATGTTTTTACTACTTTAATCGCCCCATTGGTTGTTTTGATTCCGGTGACTTCGGTTTCAAATGCAATTTCAACACCCATTTTTCGAGCAGCATGTTCATAGCCGGATAAAAATTCATGGGGATCACCAAGTCCGTCCCGAGGACAAAATGTGGCGTATTGAATTCCATCCAGACTAATGTGAGGGGCAAAT
>CAYPUP010000390.1:0-2392 GCA_964413795.1 uncultured Ignavibacteriales bacterium | reverse complement strand
TGGAATTCTGGAAGAAGAAAGTTGTATCGTTTGGCTATTTTTATCATCAAAATTCAAAACTTGACTGACAATACTCAATAAAACAATTCTGTAGTCTTCCAAAGATTCACTCAGTTTTAATGTTCCTTCTTCAAGATTTAACTTTAGTTTTCCCATCCGCTCTTTGGATAACATCTGAAATCTGGAAAGAATTTTTTCAACGTTATTAAATTCATCTGAACTGAGCCCAGTAAAAATACCCTTCTCCCATAATTTACCATTGCGTTCAATAAGTCTGGCCTTAATGTCATTATCGTTCAAGCCAAATTGACCAAATTCAAGGTCATGTAAATTTTTCAGATTAATTGATAAAATAAATCTATCGCTAGCAATCTCTTTTAATAAGCCATCTTCTACCAGTTTTGACCAAAGTTGATCCTGATTTAAGAAAGCTTCTTTTTCTATTGCTTTTTTATTGATTTTTCGGTTCTGTGAAGAATTGACTGGGTAAACCGACTCATCCTCATTGGGTACGCCATCTTGATGTTCATACCCATAGAATTCCAGCCGTTCAAAATGGTTATTGTTCACAAACAATACATCTCCTCGATTATCCGCCTGCTCCGGGTTATAAATAGAGTAGTCCTCATATGGAAGAGTATGTGGTATTAAAACCTCTTGTTCACCTAATCGCCATATATGAAGTTCTATGTTTTGAATATGAGCTAACGCCTGAAGTATACAAGGATGTGACCAACCCGCATCAATGCGTTTGTCTTTAATATCATAATCAATATAAGCTTGCGCAATAATTAAGTCATTGACATGAGAAAGTAAATTATTTTCAATATCTTCAGACATATTCCCACCCTGCAGGGCAGCTTGTTGATAATTATCAAAGGCCTGGATTAAAGTCTGGATTGAAGTTTCAGTTGCATAACCGTTACTCTGCACATAGTCGATAAACTCTTCTGAAAATAATGCCGCTTTGACGACAGGTTTTAATAAATCTCGAACCTCATGAAGATGCTCTTGTATCAACCGGTATGCACCTTCTCGTGTAATGCCAAAAGCCGTATACCCGCACGCACCATCGGCTTCAACTTCATGCCGGATATACCCTTTATTATTTGGTTTACCCACTGGATTTTTCATAGAACCGATCTTTCTGACTGAATGCTTTGCTTCTTCATCAACACCTTCAAGAAGATTCTTAAAATATTCAAATAGACTATCCGTTAAATGAGCATATTGGACAGGTAATTTTATTATTTTTTCTTCGGATTTTTCTTCACCTTGATAGCAGGTATAATTAAATATAATCTTACCTTTTTCCGACTTTAGTATATCCACTTTTTTACTAAGTCTAAGAGGCCTGACTAAAGTGTCGTTTTCGATTAATGTACGGTAGAGTTTTTTACTGAGATTCGGATCCTGTAGACCGGTTATTGAATCCATATCTTCCAGTTTAAAATTTCTTCCGAGTAATTTATCAATGCTTTGAATAAATTGAGAATAAATCTCTATCTCAGATTCTAAATGCTGACTGTACTCATTGGTGTCACGCCCCTTGTCTGATTCTCCTGTACATTCAATAATAATATTAAAAAGCATTTCGCTTCGATTGGAATCATTAACTCGTAATTGAAACCCTTTTCTTGCTTCTTGTAAATGGTATTTTATGAGTTTTCGATCAGGTTTTTTTACCAAACCAAGGGCATAAACTTTATAATAATGCGCAATTTCATTGTGCAATGGAAATTCTTTAATAACTTTATCAAAACACTCTATTGCCTCTTTTAGATAAGTGTGGCTTGTAAAATACCGGCCTAGTTTTACAATATCAAACGGGGCATAACAGAATTTCACAAAATCACTTTTTTCAAGATGTTGAAACATTTCCTTTTTGAATTCATCAAATTTTGTTTCAAGAAGATCTTGATCAATATTTCCGAACTCGGGATAAATTAGTGGATCAAAACTATCGAGTGCAAAAGCCCAATAATCGCTTAGCGCCTTAAGCTGAATATCGACATAGCCATTTTTATACTTGTTCAATGCCGTATCTTCTAATAGTCGCGTTCTTATATCAGCGAATAAAACCTTGTATCGATCAAATAATTTTTCTTCCATGATACTAGACTGAAGCTGCTTTTTCCGAACCATTTCAACGTGATTAGCCTGTAATCTGTCTCGTATTTCTATGATCTCTTCAAACTCCATCTGATAAGGGTATTCAATAATATAAACGCCTGACCCTTCATTCCCGCTCCTGCCTGTTCGTCCTAAACCTTGTTTACCCACTCGATCATTGTCCGGCAGATAGCTAAAAATAACGTGCAAGCCCTTATCGGCTTCCAGTTCAGCGCTGGTTATTAAATCCATGCCTCTGCCCGCAATATTAGTCGCTATA
>CAYPUP010000389.1:0-2395 GCA_964413795.1 uncultured Ignavibacteriales bacterium | reverse complement strand
AGAATATTTATTTGTCGGAACTTCTCCGTTTACTAAAATATAATTATCAGAAATTAATTTTTGAACACGACTTCGAGTTAGCTCTAAATCATTATAAGATGCTAAATATTTATCGATACGATTAGGAGTAATTCCATCAGGGACAGTGATATTTATTTCTTTTTCAATCTTTTCTGAATTATCTGACATATTTCCAACTATTAAAATTGTTATTTCAGCACCGCCGCCATTTCACTGATGCTTCGCTCTAAACCGACCAACAATGATCTTGTAAAAATAGCATGGCCGATGACAAACTCATCAACAGTTTTTAACTCTGCAAGAGGAATTATATTCTTATAGTTTAATCCCCGGCCGCAAAGCACATCCAGACCGCATTTTGATGCAAACTGGGCAGCTTTGTCAATCCGATCAAGTTCGGACTGGGCTTCAGGTATAGTCCTGGCGCCGCTATATCCTGAACAATTGATTAAAACCGCCGAGGCTCCGTTTTTCGCTCCTTTTTTAATTTGATCGTTTTCAGGCTCTACAAAAAAACAGGTACTTATACCAACTCCGGAGAATCGAGCACATAGGTCGCCAAATTCAACTTGGGTTGAATTGAAATCGATAGTCGAGACCGGCATAGTACTATCAGCATGGTCCGCAACAAGAGTAACCATAGCGGGTTTTACTTCCATCGCTTTGTCAATAATTTCATCGACCGGAGGCATCTCCATTGTCAAACGGGTTTTGGTTACTCCTTTAAGGATATAGAGATCCCGTTCTCTAATATATTTTTTATCGCGGCGCACCTGAACCGTTATCCCATCAACGCCTGCTATTTCAGCCAGGACCGCAATCTGAGCCGGATCTGGTTCGACTGTACGCCTGATTTCCCGCATGGCGGCAACCATATCTAAACTTATCGATAAAAAGGGCATCTTCCCTCCTTTTAGAAATTAGCTTTCCAGTTATACAATACAAATGCTACAGAGTTATATTATATGAATCGATTATCGAGGTCAATTTCAAAAAATCATCAATTGTGAGTTGTTCCGCCCGGCAATTTAAGGGTAGTCCAGTTTTTTCTAAAATCTCATTTACCGACTTTTGATCTTTAATTATGCCATCTTTGAGATTATTGACAAGAAGCTTCCGGCGCTGCTTAAACGATGCTTTTACAATTTTTTCGAATATATCAAAATTATCAATTAGTTCTCTATCTTTAGGCCGGAGTGAAATTAGACTGGATGTTACTTTAGGCGGGGGCTGAAAATATTTAGGTGAAATATCAAAACAGAGTTTAACCTCAAACGCCATCTGGGTAAAAATTGAAATCGGAGACCAGTTTTTTGTACTGGGTACTGCCGCAATTCTCTCGGCCATCTCTTTTTGCACCATCAATACCGCCAAAATAATATTATCATGATGCGATGTAATCCACTCAATCACCGGCGAAGATATATTAAAGGGAAGGTTGCCGATGATCTTAAATTTCTTTAGCTGCAGTTCATTGGGGTTAAAAGATAAAAAATCCCGGTTGATTATTTTCACATTGATAAACTTGCGGAGTAATTTATTGAGATAACCGATGACATCTTTATCAAATTCAATGGCATAAATAAACGCCCCTGTTTCCGCTAATGGCAGAGTAAGAGAACCCCTTCCGGGACCAATTTCTACTATGGTATCATTTTCTTCAGGTTCAAGAGATTGAATTATATTGGCGATGATGTCATCTGATTTTAAAAAATTCTGCCCCAGCCTTTTTTTGGGATGATAACCTTTCATTTCAATTCCCGAAGGTTTCAACTAACCTGAAAAGTTTCTGGCAGTTGCGATCGACTATTTTTACCAGCTCGTTAAATGGCATCTCTTTTAACTGTGCCATCTTTTCATAAACATATCTGACATAAGCCGGCTGGTTTTGTTGTCCCCGGTATGGAACCGGGGTTAAATATGGGGCATCAGTTTCAAGAATAATTTTATCTATGGGAACCTCGGCAGCGACTTCAGCCATTTTAGCCTTATTAAAGGTAATTACTCCTCCCACCGAGATGACAAACCCCAATGATATTATTTCCAGAGCATCATCGGTTGTACCGGGAAAACAATGAAAGACTCCTCCGGGGAGGTCACTTGAATAATTTTTAATAATTTCAAGCGTGTCATCGAATGATTCGCGCGTATGTATTACAACCGGTAAATTCAATTCAACCGCTAATTCCAACTGTTTTCGGAATGCCTCTTTTTGAATATTTCGGGGAGAAAGATCCCGATAGTAATCCAACCCTATTTCACCGATTCCCACAACTTTTTTATGTTTTGTTAATTCTTTGAGACTGTCACAAGTCGCTTGATCTAACGATTTGGCATCGTGCGGATGAATCCCAACAGTGGCATAAATCATATC
>CAYPUP010000388.1:0-2398 GCA_964413795.1 uncultured Ignavibacteriales bacterium | reverse complement strand
GGGTGTCCGCAGGACGGGGGTGGACCCTAAATAATGCCATCAGCGGCGAACGGTTGAAACGGACAATGTATGAGGGGTGTCCGCCTCATCAAAATGAAGAAAAAATAATTGAAAATGAACAGAATCCTCCCCCTGTATCCCCCTCCGGAGAATTACTGTCCCCCGCTGGCGGGGGTGTCCGCAGGACGGGGGTGGACCCTAAATAATGCCATCAGCGGCGAACGGTTGAAACGGACAATGTATGAGGGGTGTCCGCCTCATCAAATTGAAGAAAAAATGATTGAAATTGGACAGAATCCTCCCCCTGAATCCCCCGCCGGAGGGTAACATTTTAGAAGCTTAAAAATTTAGTATACATTGCTTTTACTTGACTCGCCGGATTTTGATGCCACTCATTTCACTGAAAGGAAAAAGGAACATGTTAACAAAGTCAACAGTAGCAAGGGAACCTCAGAACCAGGTTCAATTTGACACATATAAAGAAAAAGGGGGTGTGGTTCTGGGTCCATACACAAGCCACATTTGGCGAGGTGATCCCAGACATATGTGCTTCCTCTTTTCTCGTTACAAATTTGTGTCGAAAATGCTTACTCATAAAGACCGTGTACTTGAAATTGGTTGTGGCGACTCTATCGGTACACATATTGTGCTTCAGACGGTTGGCTCTGTACATGGTTTGGATTTCGAACCAATAGTTATTGAAGATGCAAAAGCCCGTAATGAGTATGGCGATCGCTGTACGTTTAGTACACATGATATGACAACAGGCCCGATCAAGCCGGAGTTTGACGCTGCGTTTGCCCTCGATGTGATCGAACATATTCAGCCGGCTCTCGAGGATAAGTTTGTAAGCAATATTGCGCAATCGTTGAAGGCTGAAGGGATCTTAATTTTAGGGACACCAAATGTGACTGCGCATGAATATGCCAGCGAAGGTAGTCGACTCGGACATGTGAATCTTAAGAGTGGTGATACAATGCGCATAACGCTCGCCAATCATTTTCAGAATGTATTTGTTTTTTCGATGAATGATGAAGTCGTCCATACTGGGTTTACGCCAATGGCTCATTACATCATTGGTATAGGTGTGGGCCGGAAGTAATGCTAAGCCCATTTTATGCCGTTTGGGATGAGGTGAAAAATGTTAACTGATTTTTCCCCTTATTTAATTAAACCGAAATTCCATTTCCATCTGAAGCATTACATCCTCAGTCCACAGTCCACAGTTCACAGTCAACAATTGGCAGGCTGCAAGTGGCTGACAGTAGACTGACGACTGAGAATTGCAGACTGACTTCAGTTACGAACCTGAGTTTAATGCAACGAAAGGATTTGAACTTGCTGCGGAATGGTATTATCAAAATCTGAAATAATTTTAATCTCGTTTTGTTATTTTAAACAGAACTAATAAAAAGATTTATTCATATATGACCAGTAATGAAATACAAAAAATATTATCACAACATAAGCACGAGCTATTCGAAAAGTACGGTGTTTTAAGTATTCGACTTTTCGGTAGTTATGCCCGTAGTGAAGAGAAACCTGAAAGTGACATAGATATTGCGGTTGAATTGGAAAAAGCAGATCTCTTTTCTATGGCTTCACTCAAAAATTATCTTCAAGAGTTATTAGGAAAGAATGTTGATGTTATAAGAATTAGAAAAAATATGAATGCTTTATTGAGAAACAGAATCGAAAGAGATGCCGTTCATGTATGATAAAGAAATTATTCTTGAACTTCTTAATAATATTGAATGATCCATTCAGGTAAATATTAAAAGAAGTAGTGAGACTTATACTTAAGTGACAAATTACTGCTGCTAAATAATTGAGTATGGAACCGGTAAAATCTATAAATAATGTTAATATCAGACTTCCTGATGAACGCTGGCGACATATTACTGAAGAACATTCGGAGTTAGCAGGGTATTATTACAATGTACTTGAAACAGTTGCAGACCCTGATTATATTTTTAGAGGTATAGAAGAAGAAATATTAGCTGTTAAAGTGATCAGCAAAGGAAAATTTCTTGTTGTAATATATCGTGAATTTATTGAGTTAGATGATGGGTTTATTATTACCGCATTTTTTACAAAAAGGAAAAAAAATCTGGAAAGGAGAGAGTTGATATGGAAGAAATAAATGTTAGTAACTATTTAAATTTAGCATCCGGTTTATTGAAAATTCCATACGAGAACGTGTGGTCTAATTATGATAAAGAAGCAGATGTATTATATCTGAGTTTTAAAAAACCGGCGATTGCTGATGATAGTGAATTAACCGATGATAACATTATTATCCGGTATCAAAATCGTGAAATAATAGGAATGACAATATTAAATGCTAGTGTTATGTTAACTTGACAATGACGTATTATGGTGATATATTCTCTCCCAA
>CAYPUP010000387.1:0-2401 GCA_964413795.1 uncultured Ignavibacteriales bacterium | reverse complement strand
GGCTTATTCAGCATATACCAACAATACATATTCTCTGGTTATGGTCAGAAAACTAAATACCGGTTATACAGATGATTTTGATCTTTCGACTCTTGACTCAGTCAAAGTACAGTTAGGGATCTTAAACAATCAAGCTAGTTTTACCACCGGAAGCAACAACCGGGGATTCTCCGAAGAATTCTGGCTGATTTTCTAAAAGGCACTAAGTGCTCTTTATTAAATGATTTGAAAGTTATTTACTTTTTAATAGTTTTATATATCGCTGTGTTTTATTTGCTTATAACGCAGCGATTTTTTATTTGGATAATGCCGTTCAATAAAAAGGAGTTGCATGATAATGTCAAACTGTTATTTTAGTTAAAGATAGAGAAAGTAAAAAATAATTATTGTACAGCATTTCCTGGGTGGAAAGTAGAAAAAAATGCAAAGCATTTGCTCTCAGGAATATTGACTGAATTTGAACCGGATTATTTGAATTTCTAAAATGGCATAATGCTGAAATTGTTGCTTTAACGAAAAAAGAAATTGATATTTCAGGGTCCGTTTTCAAATATATTTTATAATCAGTCATCAAAATATTTAGTGCTGTCTTAGTTGGATCAGTTACAGGAGAACAGTAAAATTATTATGTCTTTACAAAAACAATCGATTCTTATTCCGCTGATGCTGGCCGGGGCTATTCTGGGTGGAATAGCAGGATATTTTATCCCTGAGTTTATGTTGTCGGTTAGCGTGATTGGCCAGCTTTTTTTGAACCTGCTGAAAATTATCACAATCCCATTAATCATTTCAGTAATAATAGTCGGGATTGCTTCGCTGGGGGATACTCGTAAAATAGGAAGAACTACGGTCATCTCGGTATTATATTTTTTAAGCACATCAGCGATCGCAATTATGGTGGGAATTATTTTAGTTACCCTTATAAATCCAGGCTCTGTAGTCACTCATGCTGGGGGATATATTCCCGAGGTGGTGTCCGATGCGAAATCATTTCAATTCTCAGATATTTTTAAAGCCTTTATTCCATCGAATATTTTAAGCTCCACTGCCGGTGGACAGTATCTTGGGATAATTGTCCTTTTACTTATTTTCGGAACCGTTCTGGCTACGATGGGAAGAAAAGCCAAAGTGGTTTTGGATTTTTTTACTATTATCACCGAAGTCAGTTTAAAAGCTGTTTATGGAATTTTATTTATCGCTCCTATAGGAATTTTCTTTTTAGTCGGTTCAGCTCTTGCAGAATATCCGGAATCAATAGGTGATATTGTGGGTAATATGTCGATGTTGACACTTACCCTGCTGGCCGGTCTGGTTGTTCATGGTTTTATTATTTTACCGGTTATTCTAAAAATTTACGGACGAAAATCGCCACAGGTATATGCCGGTAATATGTCCTCGGCATTATTAACCGCTTTTGGCACCTCTTCATCGGTAGCGGCAATGCCGGTTACTTATTCCTGTGTGGTGGAAAAAAGTGGTGTCGACAGCCGAGCCGGGTCGTTGGTTATTCCTCTGGGATCATTTGTTAATCTAAACGGAACAGCCATGTTTTTGGCGATCATGACGATTTTTGCCTGCCAAATGTTTGGGGTATCGCTTTCAATACCAAATATTATTTATATAGGTTTACTCTCATTAGTATTGTCATTCTGTTCAGCAGGTGTACCTGGCTCATCGATCTTTATGATGGCTATCCTGTTTAATATGATGAACCTCCCTGATGAAGCTTATGCCGCCCTGGGATTACTGATTGCGGTTGATTGGCTGTTTGATAGAGGGCGTACGGTTCTCAATGTTTGGGGAAATGCGGTCGGTGCCGCTGTTATTGGGGAAGGTTTTGATTTTAAAACGGTGAGCAAAACCAAATCGACAGCCCCGATCAAGAAGTATGAGCGTCCCTACGATAACAAGCCGGATTACAAAAAGGATAAGCCCTTCAAGCAGGATCGATACCAGTCTGATAAAAAGGCAAATGAGACAAAAAGACCAGCAGCTAAAAAGAGAGAAAGATTAGAACCCTCAAAAAGCAAACCATATCCGTTAACTAACAAAAAAGAAGTTGTAAATCAAATAAAAGAGGTAATCCCTGAAGTTGAGAAAAAGACCGAAGTGGTCAAACCTCTCAGCAGACAATCATCAGCGTTAAAACCACCCCCTATTCCACCGGCTCCAAATAGGAATACCCTCCCTATTGAATTTAGATCTGAACAGGCTACAAATACCCCGACGGGTAACAAAGAACTTGATGCTGATCATCACCTGAGCAACGATACGATCGAAAGAGAAAGAGCCAGAATAGCAGCCCAGTTAGCCTCAATGAAAGAACAGGAAAAATTACGCCCGAGAAAAGAAAACAAATACAAGCCAAAACCAAAAGTTGATACAAAGGCTGAACCAGATG
>CAYPUP010000386.1:0-2406 GCA_964413795.1 uncultured Ignavibacteriales bacterium | reverse complement strand
CTACTCTTGGCTCATTTGTTTCTCCCCGAGACTATACAAAAGATGATAATAAACCTACTCTGACTTTTAAAAAAGCTATTGACTCAACATCTAATATTTCCTCATATTCCGTATCTCTTGATTCAGGAAAGAATAAGAACTACTCAACTTCTGGAATTCCGGCAACTGGAGACACAACAAAATCTTCATATATTTGGAAAGATGACAGTAGTGTTAAGGTAGAATATTTTAATGAATCGGATAGTGATTCAGCTAATGACGAAATCAGAGTATATTTTAAAGGATTAAACGACAGTGAATTGACCGAAGGTAAACATAGTTGGAAAGTAACAGTCACGGATATTGCAGGTAATGAAACAAGTAGTACTCAAGAATTTTATTTTGATAAAACTTCATCTAACATTTCAGAGTTGGCTATAGCCAACCTTTCAACCGTCAAGGCTGGACAAAATTATTCAATCTCTATCTTTAAGAGAACCCCTTCATTTTCGGGTATTGCGACTGATCGATATTCTGGAAGTACCAAGGAAAACATCGATGGAAGCAAAGATACATTTGATAAAGTCTCATCAAGCCCTGATAAATTAACTTTAACATTAAAAAAATTAAAAGATAAAAACAAAAACATTTATGAAGACTATCTCTCAAAAGAATATTCTTTAACTGATATTAAGGATGATAAAAACAATGACAAATCTCAAAGATTTTATATAACTGTTCCCAATCCCTTAAAGGACGGTTATTATCAAGTGACTCTTTCTCTAAAAGACAAGGCAGGAAACACAAATAATTATCCAACTTTTTATCTTTCAATGGGTAACTCATCAATATTTTCCTCTGTCACTTCATTTGTCAGCGACCTGTTTGGTAATGGTTCTCCCTCTATATCTCCCTCACCAACTATTCAAGCCAATTCATTAAAAGTTAACAAACAACAATCATTCCCTAAACTTCTAAATATTTTCTCCTGGGTTGTCAACCTATTTAAAAATATCTTCCATAAGTAAATTATGGATAAACATGTTTCTATAAAACTAAAATTTTGCTTAATAACTCTATTATTTGGATTCTTTATTTTGTCTTCAAAATTAGTACTCGCTACTGATTATTACGTCGCTGGTGATACCGGTCTCGATACCAACTCCGGAAACTCATCATTACCATGGAAGACTATCCAAAAAGCTGCTGATACGGTAATAGCTGGGGATACTGTAAATGTTAAGGGTGGAATAAGTTATACAGGTTCAAATTCGTGTGGTTCTCCATATACTGCAGTAATTTGTCTTACGAGATCTGGAACTGCTGAAAGTTTTATCTCTTTTCAATCTTGGTCAGGAACTGGTATCCCCACAATAAATGCAGCTGGTGCCTTTTTTCGATATGGGTTTGGGGTTAATCTGTCTGGAAGTGGAGTAAATTATATTAAAATTAACGGGTTTATTATCAAAGATGCGTACTACGGAATAGTGGGTATTGGGATAGGAAATATTTTTATTAATAATGTTATTTATGACACAGCCACATATACAACTGCTGGTATTGTTACCACTTCTGAATCAAGTTCAAGTTACGTTTACAACAACACCATCTTCAATACTTTGATAGGAATCTACGCTGGGCAAGGTCAAACAATAGCAAAAAACAATATTGTTTTGAATGCAAGATATCAAGGATTTACTATTAGTTCAGGAATGTATGTTTCTTTAGTGATGGACTATAACAATGTCTATAACACTACCGGAGGTAACAACTATCCGGTCGGCATCTTGGTTCGCGAAGGTCATGATTTATCTGTTGATCCACAATTCGAGAATACAGAGGGGTACGATTTCAGATTGAAATCAACATCGGTATTAGTTGATGCCGGAATAAATCTGCCAGACGTTTCTTCTGATATTGATAATACATCTAGACCACAAGGTAACAAATTCGATATGGGAGCCTATGAATCCGATTATACACAAATTCTTCCGCCCAATGCCATTCCAGCCACTTTTTATACTTCTCCCTCAAATTTAATGACTCTGTTGGCACAATATACAGGTGAAATGACACAAAGTCAGTTTGCCATGCAAAACACTTATAGCTCTCTATATGTAGGGGATATTAATACAGATGGTTATGATGACGTGCTAGTTGGAGGGCGGCACACAGTTCCAAATGGCGGTTTTTATGCGTTTTTTGGTAAGACAACGCCAACGAACACGGAAGCCTTAAATGCGAATGTAATTATTAGGGGAACAATTTCAGGATCAAGAATTTCTGACAATGTTTCAATGGGGGATATTGATGGAGATGGAAAGAATGAATTGTTGATAACCGACTATAATGCCTTCAAAGCATATATTTTTAAAACTGGAACCGGTTTTTCTTCAACAGACGTAAGCACCACCAACGCGACTATTT
>CAYPUP010000385.1:0-2413 GCA_964413795.1 uncultured Ignavibacteriales bacterium | reverse complement strand
GAAACCAAACCTGGGGGGGATCTTTTTATTAGGATCCAAAGTCATGGCAAATTCGATTTCAACTGCTGCTCCCAGCTCCATTTCGCAGGTTTTCATCAATTTTTTAATTACCGGCGTAAGTGGGATATCATTCATCTGTATCAATTGGGCAAAATTTAAGACTCGTGGACCTGCAGCACCCATTCCCATCACAATCCTGTCATTTTGTGGCTGATAGGTTGAAGCAATCATATAAAGTGATTTATCCCCTTCGGCATCTGCAATCGATCCTTTGGTCAAAAACTCAGCTTCGTGAATTGGATCATAAGCAGGCGGCTTTCCCATATTAACCGACCAGAATTCTGTCTGGGAGGTTTTGAGTAAATCACCGATGGTAGAGGGGGGGGAGGTTTTTGGATATTCGGGGCAGAAAGACCAGACCAGTCCGCCATCAACAATTGTTTTTCCCAATCCCAGAGCAAGATCAACCACCCCCTGTTCCGGTTTGGCGTGTCCAAAGGCATAAAAATTATAAGAGCGAGCTACACCTGATACGGAAGGATAGTAACGCTCTCCAAACTGCAAGCCAACCACTTCCTGGATTATAACGGCCATCTTTTCTTCGGTCAGAGAATGTCCGGTCATTTCAAAATAAGCTTTGGCTTCTTTGAAAAATACCGAGGCATAAACAAATTTAACCGCTTCGAGCAGCTTTTTATATCGGGTATCCGTGTCCGGTTGATTATTTGGAATCATTTTTGTGCCATATACTCCGGCAAAAGGCTCATACATGGCATCTTCGAGCATCGATGAGGAACGGAGTGCCAGTGGGGTATGAACGGTGCTGATCAGGCCTCGTAAATCTCCGGCAAATTCAGCGGGGAATTCCGCTTTTTGAAAAAAACTGGCAATACGATCATCAGGTATATCATCAAGAGCAAGTTCATAAAGGTTGTTGCGCATCATGAAAGCATCAAAAATATCTGTTCCGATAACAACAATGCGGGGGACAGATATTTGGAGATTTTTAAATTCTTCAGGATTGATATTATTTTGAATAACTTTATGAGCAAAGACCAAGCCAGAAGCTTTTCCGCCAATAGAACCACCCCCGATAAGGGAAATAACATCCCCGCTTTCAAAGAATTGTCGATCAAAGCGGGGAATGTCTTTTACTATTGGTATGGCAGCTTTTTGCTTCATTCAATATCCTTTTGGCATACTCACTTTATATGCCTAAGATACGAAGCTGTCGGTGTAACCAAAACAATTATTTTACAATATTGTATATTCCTATACCCAGCCCCTGTCACGCGAAGCATTAGCTACTCGGTCAATTGCTATAACATAAGCGGCATCACGCATATACAATTTTTGTTTTCGGGCTAAATCACTCACAGCACTAAAAGCACTCGTCATTTTAATATCCAGACGACTAAGAACATCATCCTTTTCCCAGAAATAGTTCATGTTGCTCTGCACTTGTTCAAAATAGCTGCAGGTCACGCCACCGGCATTGGCTAAAAAGTCAGGGATTATGAAAATACCTCGGGCTTTAATCCCTTTGTCGGCTTCAGGAGTCGTTGGACCATTTGCGCCTTCAGCAATAACCTTAACACTATTATTTATTTTGTTAACGTTATCGCCGGTTATCTGGTTTTCTATTGCACAGGGCATCAGGATATCAACATCCTGCTCAATCCAAATTTTACCATCCATTATTTCATATTTGAGTGCTTTGGCTTTGGTTTTATCGATACCACCGAACCGATCCGTTATGCCCTGGAGTTCTTCGAGTTTGACGCCTTCTTTTTTAATAAAAGAATATGATTTCTGGTCATTCTGATCCCAGCATGAAACGCATACTACTTTTCCGCCGATTCGTTGGTAAAGTTGAATGGCATATTGGGCTACGTTTCCGAACCCCTGAACGGAAGCCGTAGTATTACGTGGATCAATTCCCAGTTCTTTAAGAGCTTCTCTGATTGTAAAAACTAATCCATATCCGGTTGCTTCGGTACGTCCGAGCGAACCGCCCATGCCATATGGTTTGCCGGTAATAAATCCGGGATAATGGGCGCCATGAATATGCTCATATTCATCGAGCATCCATAACATATGCTGAGCGCTGGTCATAACATCAGGAGCCGGAACATCGGAAAGAGGACCGATATTGTACGCCATCTGTCTTACCCAGCCGCGGCAAATCTGTTCTTCCTCACGACGGCTCAGGTTGTGAGGATCGCAGATAACGCCACCCTTACCGCCGCCTAATGGAATATCCACCACAGCGCATTTCCAGGTCATCCACATTGCCAGGGCTCTGACTGTGTCAATTGTTTCAGCCGGGTGAAATCTGATTCCACCTTTACACGGCCCGCGGGAATCATTGTGCTGGACACGAAAACCGCGAAATACTTTGACTGTTCCGTCG
>CAYPUP010000384.1:0-2414 GCA_964413795.1 uncultured Ignavibacteriales bacterium | reverse complement strand
GTGTTTCGCAAAAGACAAAAGCTGCCAAAAGAGATGAGACCTTTCGGTGGTGGGTCAATTTGGACGAAACATTACAAAAAATAGGGTTAGATTGATAAAATGAATAAAAAACCAAAACGCCCCAGAGATATAAACTCCCTTGCCGCAAATATTGTTTTGTGCGCTAAAGAAGGGGAGCCGATCATTGAGGAGTATGGCGGAAAAGATCCTAATGCTGTAGCCCTTGGCCGAAAGGGTGAATTAAAGGGTGGTATAGCTCGTGCCAAAAAAATGACTGCAAAAGAAAGATCGGAAATTGCAAAGAAGGCAGCTAAAGCAAGATGGAAAAATAATGACTGAAGTGGAACTATCTGATTCCAATCTTTTAATTGAACAACAATTATCTAAACGTGCTATTGCCTTAGAAGAAGAATTAGGGGCAGACGTAATATCTTTCAATGGGCCATTAGCACGGTAAATTTGTTCTAACGATTAGAACAAATTTACCGTGTTTGAGAACATAAGGAAGGTTCCCATTCCTGTCCAATAATAGTATAATGATAACAGGATTTAAAAACAATCACCGGATAAGTATGTCTGGATTGCACGGGTTGATGTGAAAATCCGCCTTTTTCGTAAAATGGTCCAGCGTAGTTCTGAAAAATTGTACGGCACTTCTTATTTGGTACAATTTTTCACCGATTTGGAAGATATTCTGCCGCGTTGTTCAATACAGTGAGAAATGCAGGCTAAGAGCGATAATTTTAGGGCTTGAAAAGATAGCTTGAATTGTATTATAATCTTTATAAGTTCGACTAAGAGGAATAGCCTTACCCATGAAAAAGCTCACTATCGCCCTTCTTGCCGGTGGCATATCCCCCGAACGGGAGGTCTCGCTCAACGGAGGCTACCATGTTTATAATGCCTTAGACAAAGAAAAATACGAGGTTATCCGCTATGATCCCAAAACAGACCTCGGCCGCCTGGTTGCAGACGCGCCCAAAATTGACGCTGCGCTTATAATACTTCATGGGTTATACGGGGAAGACGGCACGATACAGGGTCTACTTGATCTTCTAAACATTCCATACCAAGGATCAGGAGTCCTGGGGAGCGCTCTTGCTATTAACAAGTTAGTTTCAAAGCAGCTTTATGAAAAGGCCGGCCTTACAGTTCCGCCATACATTGCCATCAAACCTGGCGATGCCATTGACCTCAAGCAGAGTGCCGAACAAATAGGCTTGCCTTTGGTGGTTAAGCCGGTAAAAGGCGGTTCAAGTATCGGCATGTCGGTTGTTAAATCGATAGATTCCCTGAAAGATGCTATGGATACTGCTTTTGCTCATGATGATACGATCCTGATCGAGGCTTATATTGAAGGGATTGAACTAACCGGTAGTGTTATCGGCAATCACGAAATAGAGGCTTTACCGATTATAGAAATTGCCCCTGGTAAAGAGTATGAATTTTTTGACTATGATGCTAAATATACAAAAGGCGCAACCCGGGAAACATGCCCGGCCCCCATTGAAGCTGCTCTAACTGAAAAGGCCCAAACATATGCAAGAATAGCTCACAAGGCCCTTTTCTGCAAAGGATACAGCAGAACGGATATGATTCTGGCTGGAAGAGATATCTATGTCCTTGAGACCAACTCTATTCCCGGCATGACGCCAACAAGCCTGTTGCCGCTCGCGGCCAGAACCGCTGGAATGACTTTCAGTCAGCTTCTTGACAAACTTATCGCACTCTGCATTGAAGAACATAGACAAGTGAAAAATAAAAAAACAGTGATATAACAAATCGCCGCATCATTTGAACCGGAACAGTTTATTTAATACTTGAAAACCTGGTCCTCTGGGCCAGGTCAGAGTTGTCTGGCTCTGCCTGAAGAAACGCTGCAAGAGTTTGAAGTGAACTAAAGTTTAAAGTGAGCTAAAGTTAAGGAATTCTGTCAATTATATAAAATCAGCGGAGCGAAGCGACTCCATAACTTTAGGCACTTTAGATCACTTTAGGCACTTTTAACTTGTACGGCTTTAAGTAAAACAGCCCCTTTCAGGGGCAAACCAAAGCCTGGTCCTTTGGGCCAGGATTATTTACTTTTTAACTTTTTTAATTCCTTACACTTAATTTTAATACCGCAAACGGAGGTTTTTATGAAAGTCCTGGTAATTGGAGGTGGTGGCCGGGAACATGCTATTGTCTGGAAAATAGCTCAAAGTCCGAGAGTAAAAAAGACATATTGTGCTCCCGGCAATGCGGGGATTGCTGACCTGGCAGAGTGTATACCGATTGGCGCTGAAGATATCGATAAGCTTCTTGAGTTTGCAAAAGAAAAAAAAATCGATCTCGCAGTTGTCGGCCCCGAAGCCCCTCTGGTAGCAGGTATAGCAGACATTTTTGAAAAAAAAGGTCTAAAAGTTTTTGGGGCA
>CAYPUP010000383.1:0-2434 GCA_964413795.1 uncultured Ignavibacteriales bacterium | reverse complement strand
GTCCGTGAATCTCAAGGAAGAGTGAGGGGAGCTCCTCCAATTCGTAGCCTTTTAGAGCATTCAATGCCTGTATAACAGCTCTGTCTAAAAATTCAATTGCAGCTAGATCTAATCCGTAGTGGCACATCTCTGATACCGCTTTGGAGGCATTGATCTCATTATCAAAGATAAAGGCACTCTGATGCCTTCCTTCCGGGAGACCGGCCAGTTTAAGAGTGATGGCTGAAATAACCACCAGAGTACCCTCTGAACCGCAAACAAGCTCAACCAGATTATAACCGCTCGAACGTTTGATAGCCCTATTGCCAAGTTTTACAATTTCACCGGTTCCGGTGATAACTTCCAGTTCCAGAATATACTCGCGGGTTCCCCCATACTTGACCGAATAAATACCGCTGGCATTAGTGGAAACCATACCACCGACTGTAGCAATGTCCCCAGAACCACCCGGTGAAGGGGGAAAGAAAAGCCCGTCCTGCTTCAAGCGAAAGTTTAAATTGTCATATATAATTCCCGGTTCCACTTTGACTTGTAAATCTTCAGGCCAATAGTTGATGATATTAGTCATCCGGCTGAGATCAAGAACTATTCCATTTGAAAGGGGAATTGTTGAACCTTCAAGAGCGCTTCCGGCCCCTCTTGATGTAATAGGGATTTTAGCTTCAAAACAGGCTTTAACAATTTCACTGATTTCTTTGGTATTGATTGCCCAGACAACTGCTATTGGTTTAACCCCCGGCAGAGTTGATTCGTCCTCTGAGGCAACTGCGAGCTGATCAGCCTGAATTGAAAACTGATCTTTTGGAACTAATGATGCCAGCTTATTCAGTATATCCATAAAATATTAATTCTTTGAATTTCTTATTACCTGATAAAACGGATCCCACATTGGGGTTATTATCGGTTTCTGTTTTAATTTTTCAAGGTCATCCTTATCCAGAAGTTTTTTGTCGATAATAGTAAAATAAACATATTCATTAAACCAGTCATCATACATATACCAGTAGCCATTGTCACCCTTATCTGTCCCCCAGCTATTTTCGACCAGCCACTTTACCGGTTTTCCTTCGGTGGTAGTATCCACTCCCAAAAGTACCATAGCATGATTAGGGGAGCTGTCAAAATATTGAATCCGGTCGCGCTTGGATATCTTAAAATCTAAGCCCAGGGTAGTATTATAATCATATATATTAGCGGCAAAAATCCCCTCATTACCGTAATTCCCTTTGCCAACATCACAGGCAAACCAGACCGCCTGGCTATCAAGTAATGCTTTAAGTGAATAGGCTTTTAGCTTATCAATAGAAAGGTTTAGCATGGTCATATCTGGCCGATCCGCCATGTTGCGGCTGGCTTGCATCTGATAAACTTTGTCAAATTCCTTTGAAGGGTTATTCATGATCGTAACATATTCCAGAACATTGTCAGCTAAAAATTCTTTGTAGAATGATTTGGGAGTATATGTTTTGGATTCTGAAACGGTTGAGTCTTTGCTCTCGTAGCGGAATACGAATTCTTTTGGAGGGGCGCCATAAGCAAAAACCATCAGTGTATATATTTCTTCGAGCATCTCTTTTTTGCGCTCCCTGATTTGGTCTTCGGTTTTGCCATTCGTATGCATATCCCGCATCTCAGAGGCAAACATTCTCAGTTTACAATTGGCCAGGGCATTAATGGTTCCGGTTGAGGTTGATTGTTTGGTCTCCGGCATAGCCGTGATTGGGACGGCCCCGTATTTATCGAGCAGAGCAGTTACATAATGCCACCAGCCGCCATCTCCGAATGGCTCTTCGAGGGTAATTCCCAGTTCGCGGTCATCATAAGGGCGGTCGCGGAGGCGTATTATCTCCTCAAGAAAGGTATTGGCTTTTTCCATTTTGTCCCAGAATGTCAGATATGGCTGGGATAATTCAAAAGAAGAAAGCTCTAATTTGCTCATCAGGTCGGGGTTGAAAACATTTAACCCGGCAAAAAGCCAGCATCGCCCGGAACCTTTCTGATTGGTAATCCCGCTCTTATTAAGACGGTGGCTGAACTGCTTGTTATGGGAGACAATAATATCTCGATTAAGGGAGAGATCGTTGATATTGTTATTAGTCACAGCATTAATCAGATTTTGTCTGTTACCCTGATCAGCAAACTTTGTTTCCAGCTTTTTAATCAGATCTTCACTGAGGGCTGTTTTATCTACCGCATGAACTGATGAAATAGTAAAGTTTAACAGAAGTGATAAGATCACCACAAACGACCGCATACATTACTCCTTCCTGATGTTGCCTGACACAACCGGTAATTTAGATTAATAAGGGTAATTCTAATTTAAGCAGTTGTAAAGGGAGATTTTTGTATTAAAGGTAATGAAAGATTATCAAATTTACTTCAGTAAAATCATCTTGCTTGTTTGAATATTATCAGTCGTAATTATTCGATAGAA
>CAYPUP010000382.1:0-2435 GCA_964413795.1 uncultured Ignavibacteriales bacterium | reverse complement strand
CCCCCCAGTCGCGGCGCTTCATACCCTTTATAAGTCAAACTGTTACTTGTACCCCGGAATAAAATTCAGAGTCAGTGGTTATTTTTTCTTTTTCAGGATCGGCGGCTGCGCCTACAAGATTTATATTTCACTCCATGGAGGGCAATCCATTCCGCCCGGACAAATCGCCACCAGCCAACCAGGCTTACTGCCGGGCGGGGAAAACCGGTAGAAATTTATACACCTGCTTGCCTTACAAACAATCGGTCGTTCGGATGAAAATGATAACCAGTAGGCAACGAATCCAAATTAAATCGTTCCTCAAATCCCAATCGTTGGAACATTATCCATGATGCCCGGTTACTTTTTCGGACAAAAGCATGAATCAGCATATTTTTATTTTCCGGTCTCAATCCACAAAACATTGTCAGAGTTTGCTCGACTGCCTGCGGTCCGATTCCGGCTCCCCACAAATTTTTATTGCCGATCATTATGGTAATCTCGGCGCTGCTTTTCTCCCTATCAATGTCGTGAATTGCTACATAGCCGCATAAATTTCCGTCAACTATAATTCCCGCGGCAAATTGACTCTCTCGGGCAAATTCCAGTAAAATTTTTTCCTTATCCTTAGGTGATCTTGGGTTCATGCGGTGACGCATCTCTCGGTCATGTCTCCAAAGACTGACTCTTTCAGCCAACAAGTCATAAGTACCGTTCCGATTGTTAGCATCAATGACAATGCTTTTTATTTCCGGGTTCATGTTTATTGTTCGGCTGTATTACACAAGGCGTTAATCGCCCAATACATCAATTGGCCTTTAAGTAAGGCAAAATGATTGGCAATTATTCCGGAGTCAACTAGACCCTCGGCTTTTGCCGGATCATTAAGGGTATCCAGCCAGGCGGATTCGTCTCTGGGTAAAAGGTCGGAAATGTAGTGAATGGCCGTGGTTCTTATCGGTTTTTGCCAACGAATATTGGCAGCACCTAGTCCATTTGGTCCGTAGTTATGATTAAGCCAATCAGAATATGCTAGCGCAGCGGCATCTTCCATTTCTACGCCTTTTAAATTCCAACCGTCTTCCTCAAGCTGAATCATTCTTTGTCGTGGATAATACATTGATGGTACTGACCAAGAATCACCCCGGCTAATAAAAAGATTTTGGCTTAGCAAAGCGGTGTAAAAATCATCGGAATGAATAGTATCCCAAAGTTTTTGTGCTAGCTGCACATCGGCAATAGCAATTTCATCAGGGGAGGCAATAAAAGTAGTTGTACCGCAATCCCTAACCGCTTTATCAGTCAAGTAAATATTGCCGATATTCAACTGCCGGTCTACCCCTCCCGCCGCGCCAATATTGATAAATTCAACTCCGCCTCCGGCATGCATTGCGGTTTTAACAATTGTTGTTTGAGTTTCAATAGTTCCCATTCCCGCATCCATCACTAAAACCGGCTCACGATTATTAACCAGTAAAAATCTCCGGTCCTCTTTTCCATGAATGCCAGGGAAATCTGCCTCAAGGGAAATATCGGAACTGAAGTCAGTGACTAGTTGATCCGCTTGAGTTAAATAGGAAGGATGATGGACAATTACCACCTTATTAGGATAGCCGTCAATTGGTTCATACCGCTCGTGCGGCCGCAAAATTGAGCCATTAATCTCTGTATATGGCATATCCTATAATTATATCACAAGAGGTATAAATATTACGATTCAAATCTGCTATACTTGATTCAATGGCCTCCCGTGTTGTTCGCAAACTCTCATTTTCCGGCAAATACTCCAAAGCCCTTAATCTTCACCGGGAATTTTTGAAACTTCTAGGTTGGCGCCAAAACCAAAACCTTTCAGTCGAGTTAGACAAATCCAAAAAGCAACTGACAATTAAAGATGCCAAAAGATAATTCTGCCCAAGCCAAAGATTTAGCTGATCAATACCTTAAACTTCTGGCCGATCAAAAATCCCTCCAATCCCAAATAGACCAACTCAAACAGCAACTGGCCGATTACTGCCTGGAAAATGAAACGGATAATTTAGTTTCCGGCAACACCCAATTAAAAGTCAGTCAGGGAGACCACACCGTTTTCCCCAAAGCCGAAGAACCAGGCCGCCGCGAAGTCATGGACATTATGTATAAATCCCAGGAGTGGAAATATTCAGTCACCTTCGATATTGTTAAGCTTGGCTTGGCCTTTGATAAAAACCAACTCACCCAAGATTTAAAAGACAAACTCAAACCATACATTAAAACCGAACCATTTATCCGTGTCACTAGCGCTAAAATTTCTTATGACTAAATCCAAATATTCTAAGTTACCAAAACTCCCTAAAAATTTTCTTACTGCCGGTTTGGCTTTATTAACTTTAATCCTCGGTTTTTTCTCCGGCAATTACTTCAACCAGTATAAACAATCCCAGTTATTAACCTCCGGCACTGTTACCAGAATCATT
>CAYPUP010000381.1:0-2447 GCA_964413795.1 uncultured Ignavibacteriales bacterium | reverse complement strand
TTATACAGATCCGAACCGTAAAAAGGTAACGGACCATGGACAAGTTGAGGGCAATCCCGTATTTACGTATCATAGATTGCTCAACGACAACAAAGATGAAGTTGCCGACCTTGAAAACAGATATACATCAGGTACTGTATCCGATGTAGAAGTGAAAGAAAAATTGATTCAAGCTATACTTTCAAAGTTCAAAAAGGAAAGGGAACTTTATAACGAATTGAGAGCAAATCCCGAAAAAATCAGGATTATCCTAAATGAAGGAGCAGAAAAAGCCAGAACACAAGCCAAGAAAAAAATGTTGGAAGTGAGAGAAAAAATCGGAATAACGAATAAATATTCGCAATTCCAATACTAAGTGGAGTTGAATTTAATCTAATTTTTTTATCGGCAGTTCAATCGTAAAGGTCGATCCGCTATTTGGAGCACTCACTAATGTCACTCTTCCGTTATGCGCCTTTATGATTTGATGAGTAATATACAAACCAACTCCCAATCCTTTTTTTTCCCCATCCGCAGGCGTCGCCCGCGTAAAACGACCGAAAAGCATTTTTTGCTTTTCTTTTGCAATGCCAATCCCCTGATCCTTGATGATGAATATTCCCATGCCACCATTCTTGAAAATTTTAATTTCTATTGGTTTATTTTCACCATATTTAATCGCATTCGAAAACAAATTGGTGATAGCCTGTTCAATGCGGGCTTTATCCCAAAAGCCCAGTACCGGCGATTGGGCCTCAATTGTTACCTGGCAATGGTTACGGGCTAATAATTCGGAAAAATTTTCTTTAACCCGTTTGGTGACTGCTATTAGGTCGAAATTTTCCAAATCCAAGTCCATTCGCCCAGTGGTAATAAGGGAAACATTCAGCAGGTCATTGATCATCGCTGTCAACGATTTCACTTGTTGTTCGGCGTTTTCAAGCACCTTCATCAACTCCGGAACGGAAAAGTTGGCCAAAGAAACATTGCGGACACTATTAATCATGTTATGGAGTTTAAGAAGCATCGATGTGAGAGGTGTTTTTAATTCATGTGAGGCAATCGAAAGAAACTCATCCCTGGCCTTGATTTCCTCATTGGCTTTGACATACTCATCATGTAGTTGAGTAAACCTTTGAGCATATAGTTTCTCCATTTTCCTCAACTCCTTTACTTCGCTCGTGCGGTTAATTATACCCATTAAAATCCTCACAACGATACCGGCCACTATAAAAGCGAGTAACAGTATTAGCCATTTAAAGTCTAAAGCCGATTGTGTATCGACCATTTTAAAGATAAAAAAAATGACAGTTGTAGTAATAGCACTGACAAGTAATGAGGATAAAACGAGAATGAAATTCCTCTTCCATTGTGTTCCCGTATACGTTCGGGAAAAATCATATAAATCACTATATGATTTATTCGGCACCGTGGAACTTTTTTTCATACCTATTAATTGTATACTATGGTATATGCAAAAAACTATCCTCATCGTTGAGGATGATAAATCCCTAAGGGATTTTCTGAAAAAAACTCTTGCCAACCATAATTTTAATGTCATGGTTGCCGAAGATGGAGCCGAAGCCCTGGAGATGGTCGGGAAGAAACTCCCCGATTTGGTAATCCTTGACCTAGGACTGCCAAAAGTATCCGGTGAAACGGTCTGCATGCAGATTAAAAAAAATAATCCGGAAGTAATCGTGATTGTCCTTACGGCAAAATCAAAAGGAACCGATGCTGTTCGCAGTCTGCAGATTGGAGCCGACGACTATATGAGCAAACCGTTTGAAATGGAGGAACTTCTGGCTCGAATTGACACCCGGTTGAAAACTACTGAAGAAAAAGAGCAACCGGTGGAAAATACTATCACCGAATCGAATACGATAACCTTTAGGGAAAGTGTCGTTTTGATCGGAATACGATTGATCGTAACCGAACTTCTTTTTGGGTTTTCTTTTTTTCTGGCAGTCGCACTATCTTCCTTTTTTAGTCAATATCTAACCTTTGAAAATCCCTTTCCTATGTATTTTATTCTTTTGGTTATACTGCTTATGGTCAATGTGCAAATTATCTTCTCGATTATCCTAAAATGGCACTTTGAGTACATTGAAATCACCAAAGAAGCAATCATCAAGCATAAAGGGATCTTTTACAAAAAAGAGGAAATTTTTGCCTGTAATTATATTGAGTCTATTACTCTCAATCAAGATTTTATTGGTATGATGTTTAACTACGGGACATTGAAATTATTCGATCCAGTGTTAAAGGAGCCGATATATTTATATAATATCGCCAGTCCTAAAAAATACAGCGAGGTGATCAATAAAATATTTTCCAAAACGAAAGATACGTCAACACTATTCATTTCCCCAGACATTAAATCAAATGATGAATCCAGTTCGTTATAGCACCAGAAGACTTGATGTTCTTGATGGGCTCCGAGGATTCGCGATCATATTGGTATTCCT
>CAYPUP010000380.1:0-2477 GCA_964413795.1 uncultured Ignavibacteriales bacterium | reverse complement strand
AATTTCACATAGAAATGAATATTGAGGAAATTTTAAAAAAAATAGCGAAATTCCAGGTAAAACACACATACCCGATATTTGCAATAGCGGTAGTTGTGACCCTTTTCATGGCTTATGGAGCAATGCAAATAGAACTCCAGACAGATATTAATGCGATGATGTCGCAGGATACGCCTGCATCAAACTTGCAGAATAAAGTGACGGATAAATTCGGCAGCAGCGATATGGTACTTGTTGTTATACAACTTGAGAGTTCTGATGATCCCGATGCCGTGAAAGACATAAGAGATTTGAGGGTTCTGAAGATGCTCGGCGAGTTGGGCAGAAAAGTTGAAAATGAAAACGCGATTGTTAGCGTATCAAGTGCAGCGAGTATATTTAAAGATTTCGGAGGCATTCCGGACTCCCAGAAAACGATTGATATGGTATTAAAAAAGATTCCCGAATCGCAATCACCGTTTAATGATGATTACACCGTTACTTTATTGTACGCTCAGGGGGATATTAAAAGTGAAAAGAATATAAAAACGGTTGTGGCTGAAATTGAGGAGGATATAAAAGAAACAAGTATCCTGCAGGGGGTTAAGGTAAGCGTTACGGGAACGCCGGTGATAAGAACAACGCTAATGGATTTGCTTATGAACGACATGATCGTTTCAATGGCTGCTGCTGCGATT
This sequence comes from uncultured Ignavibacteriales bacterium, assembly GCA_964413795.1. Classification (GTDB taxonomy): domain Bacteria; phylum Zixibacteria; class MSB-5A5; order GN15; family FEB-12; genus DAOWMZ01. The sequence goes on along the minus strand of CAYPUP010000380.1, from coordinate 1,800 downwards.
ATTGTTTTATTATTACTTATCTTAATTCATGGCTCTATTAGCAAAGGACTGCTGCCTTTTATTCCTCTGATGTTTGCGCTGGTATGGACCGGGGGAACAATGGGATATCTGGGGATTCCGCTTTCTATGGTCACAGTTGCCCTTGGTGCGATGATTATCGGCATAGGCATTGAATTCGGTGTTTTTGTGGTTGACCGTTATCTTGAGGAGCTTAAGAATGGAGAGACAAGGGATGATGCGATAGCAAACGCAGTATCGGGTGTGGGAAGAGCCGTATTCGCATCAACCACGGCTTTAACCACCGGATTTCTGGCTATGCTCGCAGGAGCGATGCCGATGATGCATGACATGGGAAAAACGCTTGCAATGGGCGTAATCTATGCCATGTTAGCCGCGATTTTTGCAAATCCTGCGTTTATAATTGTTGAGGATGACTTTATGAGGAGGTTTGAAAAAGAGATGATCCATACATTTGATGAAAATATTGTTGAAGAAGTTGATAAAGAACTTCATGGGGGGAAAGAGAAAAAAAATAATATAAAAAATTAAAATAAAATTCAAAAATGATAGATGAAGCATTTAAAAAATTGGCACGGTTCCAGGTAAAGAAACCTTTATGGGTAATGGTTATAGTGCTATTGATAACAATAATTTTAGTTAGCGGTCTCTCAAGCTTAAAGATGGAATCCGATATGAGCAAAATGATGCCCAAGGATCTTGAATGTATGAAAACGATGAATATTGTTACGGACGAGTTTGGCGGGACGAATTCTTACACTATTGTGGTAGAGATAAATCCGATGAATGCTTATTCTGATGATGTGAGGGACATTCGCGATCCAAGGGTTATTGAATATGCGGATTTAATTTCAAAACAAATAGAAAAGGAAAAGGGTATAACTGGGGTTTCAAGTGTTGTTGATGTATTAAAGGCACAGAATAACGGCGTGCTGCCGAGAAGTAAAAGAACGATAAATGACTTGTTGGACAAATCAGTTCAATCAAAAAGTTATATAAGTCCTGATTACGATTTGATGAAAATAAATGCAAAAACATCATTAACCACAGGTCAAACGGAAGATATTGCAGTATTACTTAAAAATATAGAGGACATTCTAATTGAGACCAAAACACCACCCGGAATAAAAACAGGAGTAACCGGAGCGCTGGTAGTTTCTGCAGAGCAGAAAAATGGAATGGGTCCCGATATGGCAATAACATCCGGGATAGCGCTCGCAGGTATTTTAATCTGTCTTTGCGTTACCTTTGTATCCGTCAGATACGGCTTAACAACATTACTCCCGGTTGTCTTTGGCGTTATCTGGGCATTTGGGTTTGCCGGGCATTTGGGGTTGGCGATAAACACAGCGATGGTCGGAGCAGCATCCATAATGCTGGGACTGGGAGTTGATTTCGGAATTCAAACAACCAATAGATTCAGGCAGGAAATAAAAAAGCATGACATTGATGAAGCGATAGAGAACACTATGGTGGGAACGGGAAGACCCATACTTACAACCGGGGTTGCAGCAAGCATCGGTTTCTCAGCGATGCTTTTAGGAGATATGCCGATGATGCATGGTCTTGGAATGCTTATGAGTTACGGCGTGCTTTCTTGTGTTGCTGCGACATTTTTATTATTACCTGCGGTGTTTGTGCTGGAGGAGAGATGGGTAAGGCGTTTCGGGAATTAAATTAAAAACAACCTTCAGAAAGGTTGATCATCCGAGACTATAATGAAATTTCCCCCGGAAATTTCAATATCTCGAAAGTTCTGCGGAACTTTCATGATGTCTCGGA
>CAYPUP010000379.1:0-2485 GCA_964413795.1 uncultured Ignavibacteriales bacterium | reverse complement strand
GATCCGGCCACATAAAAGCCATTATCGGTTGAAATAACACTGTATAAGGCGGTTACAACAAGAGTATCAATATAATTATGTGTCCATAAAATACCATCGGGTGATGTTACTATAGTACCTTCCTGCCCGACAGCGACAAAAAGATCCCCTGACCAGGTAACATCGTATAGCCATAAATCCGTACCGGTGGAATCGACCGTAGTCCATTCATAACCATTTTGGGAAGAAATGATTACACCGTCATTCCCGACTGCAATAAATTTATTATCATCGGATGTAATTCCATAAAGATCAGTTTCAATATCACTTTCCTGAGTGGTCCAATCCTGCCCGTTAAGCGAGGTCAGAATGGTACCATCACCTCCGATAGCCACCCAAAGGGTGTCAAGTTTTGCAACGGAAAACATATATTGTGAAGTCCCGGTTGACTGAATAGACCATTGTTGGCCGGGAAGATAAGTTGTTGATGGATTTTTATCATCACCGCAGCCGATGAATAAACCGATCATTAATATTGTAGTCATAAATAAGATCAAAAAATGTTTCCGCAGCATCAAGAGACTCCTTAAACAGGTTATAATTAATTCGGTTATCTCATTGTTGGTTATACAACTTATTGCGACAACCCGGCCAAATATAGGTGAAATATTTTCAATGCACAAAGGAAAAATAGATATTATCATGGAAAAGAAAAAGATGATTACTGTGAGACCAGTATGGTACCCTTTTCCCCGACTGCTACCAGAAGAGAGCCGGACCAGGCAATATCGTATAAATCATTGTCAGTCGGGGGTGTTTGCACCTTCCAGGATTCTCCGTCAGTTGAAAAAAGGATACAGCCGTGTTCTCCAACTACAATAATCTCATCACCGGTATATGCTGTTCCGATGAGATGATTTGTAACATTTGTTATTTGTTTTATCCAAATATTTCCATTGGAGGAAGTTATGATTGTCCCATTATATCCGACCGCAATCAACTGGTTTGATGATGTATCAATGGCTAATAAATTCTCCTGTGTGCCGGAATTTTTTTCAACCCAGTGTTTTCCATCCTTTCCCTCAATCATTGTTCCGCTTGATCCAACAATATAATAATTTGATTTAAATTGAGTGATGCCATATAGCCAGGCGTTTATAGGGCTTGTAATGATTTTCCACTCCTGACCATCAGTTGAAAATAAAATTGTCCCACTGGCGCCAATAATTATTCGATGTTGGGAATTCATACACAGATCAAACAAGTTGACGTCGGTTTCTGTTTTAATCTCGGACCAGGAATTATAATTGTGCGAATAAAATATTGATCCGCCGCTTCCAATAACATAAGCATCGGGAGGGGTATATCCGACAGCAGTCATAGTATGCTGGCTGGGGAGATTTTCAATTGTCCAGTTAATCCCATTTGTTGAGATAAGAATTGTTCCATTATCACCTGCCGCAATAAAATAAGGTGGTACCCAGGTGATACTGCGGAGAGTTTGATCTGTTCCAGATGATACTTCGTACCATAGAATGCCGGTTTCTGTAACAGTAAAAATTGTTGGAGAGAGGGAATTCCCGGTGGCGCTGGAGACTTTGATAGGGCCTGAGGAGGCACCCAGTGGAACACTGGTGATAATTTGGGTTGGGGTAGAGCTGATTATTTCAGCGAGGATGCCATTAAAGCGAACCGTATTCATAGCTGAGTTCGACGCAAATCCAAAGCCGTTAATATATACGATAGTACCAACGGTGCCGAAAGAAGGGTTTATTGAAGTTATGAACGGGGGTCTGGGGACAGTGGTAAACGACCAGGAGAAATTTTGCTCCAATTGCTTGCCCCCCCGGTCGCGGATATCGGTGGTGATTGTTATAGTATAAATAGTCTCATAATCAAGAGTAATCTTGGGTGTCATAGTGACCCTGTTCTGAGAGGTTGAAAGGGATGATTCTATATTTTGTGCAAAATGTATGGAGCTGGTGGTAACTGTTGAGGGATCGATATCCTCGGAAAAGATTATGGTTATGATTGGGGTTCTGGAAACGGATATTTCATTATGCGGGGGTTCGGTTCGTAAAACATGAGGGCTTTGCCGATAATCGGTATTTTCGCACCCGGCAATAAAAAGGAGAAAGAGGAGAAGAACGGGGCTTTTTTTGATATTGAATATCATGAACAATTTTTTCAAAATTATATTACCTATAGGCCATAGATGTAGAAAAGATTATTTCTATCCGTAATATAGACGATTGAATTTTGAAATGTGAGTAATTTTTTTGAGAAAAAATACAACTTTAGAATTCTAAATAGCAACAAGTTATATGGCTGGTAGATATTCACATTTGTGCTTTTAAAAAATATCATATTTTATTTTAAAACAATTGACATAGGTTTAAACGTCTATTATAATAGTTATAGCACTCAAATAAGCCAAAGATGATCTTTACCGGGGAGTAAGGCGGCTTGATTTATGGGAAGAAAATGAGGAAATACTTGTACCAAA
>CAYPUP010000378.1:0-2492 GCA_964413795.1 uncultured Ignavibacteriales bacterium | reverse complement strand
CCTGTGCTCCTGACTTTTTGTTGAATGACTTCAGCGATACCTTACATCTTTTTTGTTCTGTTGTATCTAAATAATATCAGAAGTTATGTCGCTTGATAATATACTCATGAAAGGCAGGAATTACTTCCTGACCAAATTAATATATAAAATAATATAAAAAGTCTGATCTCAAACCTTCGGGAAATCAATCACCGAGGGGAGGGGTCAATTAAAACATCCACGAGCAATGAAAAATGGTGCGGCCAGCCAGACCACCCCTTTTAACAGGAAAAAGAGGAAACCGGCAATGCCGAATTTTTGCAGGTATTTTTTCATGTTCCGATTACCTCGTATGTCTGAAAATTAGATTTCATAGGCGGTTCTTTCCCTTCTTCTTTAGCCCTTCTGAGATCGGCGAAAGCCCGTTTGTGCCCCTCGATAAATGCCTCCGATTTTGTCCAGGCAGTAAATGCCCTTTCAGAATCCCACTCACTCAAAATCAGATAACTTTGGTGCCGCTCGCTGGGGCGAAGGACCTTCATTCTCTGAAAGCCCTCCATTTTATCAATTGCACCAGCACGATTTGACAGCAGTGACTCGAACCTTTCCCGATAATCCTCGGTACAGGTGATATAGTTTATAGCTACAAACATGAAATCTCCTTTATTCATAGTTAAAAAATGTCAGAGCATTTTTTTCAATAATACTAAATTTCATTTCCATAGCTTAAATGAAAATGATAATCAATTTCATTTAACCTGAAAATAAATTAAAAGATTAATGTGGACTTGTCAAGTCCAAAATACAAATTCTGTTGAATGTATTTCAATCTTTTAGTTTAAAATGCAATTATGTAAATTGAAATATTGTGGAAATCAATAAAGGAGAATTACGATGGGATTTATTGAACTCAAAGATTTGCCCGAACTGGAAATTGCCAAAGGGATCAAAGCTCGCACTGTGACAGCTGATACTGTCACGGTTCTTCATGTGACCATAGAGGAAGGAGCGCTACTTCCGGAACACTCGCATTATAACGAACAGGTGGTCAATGTCATCAAGGGGGTACTTGAGCTTACTGTCAAGGGGCAAAATTACAATTTGATGCCGGGAAATGTTATGGTACTCGAACCGAATATAGTCCATTCCGGACGATGCATCAAAGCTTGTAGAGTAATCGATGTATTCCATCCGGTAAGAAAAGATTTTGCCGGGTCAAGTTTCGGCGGTTATTTTGGCGAAAAGAAGTAGCGAGGTGAGTCCGTCTTTGAACCTGCCAACAATACAAAGATGGATTCCCGTTTTCGGGTTTGTTGAAAAACCTTTTTAAATGGAAATAATACGACAGAGACAAGCCCAGTCGCTACGCGTTAACTTTGTAATCCCGCGTAGAGGGCGGCCTTGTGTCGCCCGATTAAAAGACCAGGCTATGCGTTCATAAAATACATGACTTCTTCAACACTCACTTTCACGAGAATGACAAAATACGATCAATCAATCCTCTTCGCCTTTTTATCGGTATCGATTACCTCGATATTCAACCCCTGCTGGGCATAAACAAAGGCAATATTTTCATTTTCAAAAGCTTCCCCCGGCTGAGGTTGGGCAAGGACTCGCAATCCCTTTTCCGAAAAATCATCTAACTGCTTTTTGAGATCATCACATTTAAAACATAAATGATGCAACCCGCCCCCTTTTCTGGCGAAAGCAAAGATAGGGGAGGTCTCATCGGAGGGTTCGATCAGTTTTATGGGAAGAGAATTTTCTTTGATCATGAAGGCGACGTTTACTTTTTGACGGGTATTCAATACCACTTCGGTCATCTGTATATACCCGAAAACATTTTTCCAATGGTCAATCCCTTTTTGTATATCTTTGACGACAATTCCGATATGATCGATTATCATTTGATTCTTTCTTTGTAGGTCAAGGGCCTTGTTCTCTTGACAATTTGCTATCTAAGAGTCAGGAGAACGGGCCTCCCGACCTACCGCCAAACACAAAGTGTTTTCTAATGAATATAGTCGGGATCACAAGACCCCCCTACAATTCACTTCTCCAATAACTTCTTCACCTCTTCCAAAAACTCGGCGGTGTCCTGGAACTTGCGATAGACCGAAGCAAACCTTACGTATGCAATATCATCTATTTCCCGAAGTTTTTTCATCACCATCTCGCCGATATCATGGCTCAAAATTTCGTTCTTGCCGATTTTGCTGAGGTCGGCTTCGATTTCATCCACGGTAGATTTTATCTGTTCGCGCGAGACCGCCAGTTTGTTGCAGGCCAGTTTTATTCCCTGTTCGATTTTGGTCCGGTCGAAGGGTTCCCGGCGGCCATCGTATTTGAGCACGGTTAACTGCCGATGTTCGATATATTCATAGGTAGTGTAGCGGGCATTGCATTTAAGGCATTCGCGCCGGCGTCTTATAGCCTGACCATCCTGCGAGGGCCGACTGTCCACCACTTTATCTTCTTCATGTCCACACTCAGGGCATTTCATAGTAACGAAA
>CAYPUP010000377.1:0-2494 GCA_964413795.1 uncultured Ignavibacteriales bacterium | reverse complement strand
CCAACGGGATTTGCACCCCAATTTTGGAAATAAAATGCGCGTGTACCCAAAGCGCCACCTAAATTTATATTTTGTGTTTGCGCCGCTTTGACAGAGTAGTAGGGCGGTTGCCAATCAGCTCCTTGATTCAAGAAGACGCCTTTATTATTAGACGTTTGTGTTAAGTTTAGAGGAGAAGAAACGTTAACCGAAACAGCATTTAAACCTCTGCTTCTTAAACCATATGGTTGTTCGTTAACATCAACAAACCAGGGGTCTTTGAATGCAATGGTGTCAACAAAATTATTTGTTAATGTTTGACTGCCTTCAAGTGCGTTAATAACGGATACATTTGAAGTTGGAGTGAACCGACTTCGTACTTCTGTTGTCGTTTTTTTTAAAGCTAATGTATCCCAATTACGATAGCGGATGTTATTATTATTATCATCCCACTTTAATAACTTTTCATAAGTGCTGGGCTTAAAATCCTGTGTGGATAGGAAATGTTGTTGATTTAGTAAAGATAAGGTTATTGGCTGGGTTGGAGGAACGTAATTCCACATTGAATTATCCCAATAAGCAGCTTGACCGAATGGTTGGTTGTCATAACCAATCTGCTTTAAATTTATTGTTGTAAACGGTTCCACAAAACCGGTTATTACAAGTGAAAAATCTTGAGTAGCTGAGGAGTTAGATGTTACGACAACAGTATAATAACCAGAACCGGGAGTTTGTATAAATACCTGTTCTACATTATCTTTTGCATTATCACCGGGTGTTGCAGCATTTGCAGGATTATTGGGATCAAGCACCCACGGAGAATAAGTTGCACCACCTACTTTTGTTAATCTTACATCAAGATCGTGAACAAGAATAGGAGCACTTGTTAGATTTGCAGGGGGAGGATCATTCCAAACTAATGTTATTCTTAGCGGCTGTGAACCATCGCTGTACAAATTGTTCAGTGTGTAAGGTTGGCTGTTTGAAACGGCTAACTCTTGAATTGTTGACGGTTTTGTTTGATCTTGAGAAATAAGTTGAGCCGCTTTATAGGTGTTCAATAATCCCCATCCGTATTTATAATCAGGTCCTGGAGTAGCACCTGCTTCATCTGCGGTATGAATGATCATCGCTTTCATTGTTGCGGCTAAGGGGATATTTCCACTGTGAGTATTTTTATAATGTTGTAATAATAAAGCAATTGAACCCGTAACATTAGGCGCAGCCATTGAGGTGCCACTTTTAGTATCAAAAAGACTACCGGTGCTACTGCCGACTTTATATACAGTTGATTTAAGACCATCGCCATTTGCAACAATATCAGGCTTTATTCTACCATCATGAGTCGGACCCCAATCGCTGAAAAAAGTATTAATCTGTTTAACATCACTTGCAGTAGTATATCCGGAAGTTATGTCATCAATAGCGCCAACCGTTATAATGTTTTTTCCAACACCCTCTTGTGACATACAATCAAAACCAGTAGCACCTCCATTCAGAGGATGATAAGTTGTTGAATTCGTCCAAGCACCACCGATATAAGCATAGTGATTGGCAAAAGCTTCCGGTCCTTTACCTCTATCATTGCCTGCAGCCCAAATGATATTGTAATATGGAGCAAGATAGGCAATAGAATCTACACTTTTTGTATTATTAGAATAATTACCAAAACGAATATCGGTAGATGAATAGGGATCCCCAAGCCAATACCATGAATCAGTTCCGAGTTGCTTATAGTCGGCCCAGTCCCAACCAAGATAATCGCCATAGGAATGATTTGATAAAATGAGGGGTTCGGTAAAATTCTGATTCAAACCGGCAGCAGCATTACTCATTTCAATTAAATCCCAATTCCAATCTTCAGCATAAACCGTAGCTTTCTGAGCCATTCCGGTCGCTTCATAATTATCTCCATCCGCCACAATTGTTCCTGTAACATGCGTAGCATGGTTATCAATTAAACCTAAACTTGGATCGGAGGAGCCTGTAGAATCGATATAATAGACATGATATGGACCATAAGAACCTTCCCGAAATGAGGTATGGGCAGTATAGGGACTTCCTCCATCCCAAACACCAAGATTAATGCCTGTGCCGTCCAGGTTAAAACCATAGCCGCCTTCACTCCAGACTTTGTTGGTCGAAACTGTATTTGCCGCGTTCCGGTTGCGCGTACCTCTATATATTGGCAATCCATTTTCAAATCCCATGAACTCAACCACTGATCCATCGGGACTAGATTTTTTTATCAGATACCCCTTCTTTTCCATATATCTTATAGCTTCCTCCTTTTCACGCTTCATTTGCATTAGTTTTGAAGAAGTGATATTTGCAAGGGCAATTGTATCTGTTTTACTTAAAATTTGCCGCTTTAGTTTTTCTTTATCTTCGGTTTGAGCAAAGATAATAACTTGAACCAGCGTGAACATTATCAGAAAAATAAATATTAACTTTTTCATAGTTAATCTCCTTTTAGTTATTTTATATTGGACAAAAAAAGCGCACCACTGCCTTG
>CAYPUP010000376.1:0-2517 GCA_964413795.1 uncultured Ignavibacteriales bacterium | reverse complement strand
ACGACAGGATCCGGATATCATAATGGTTGGTGAAATTCGTGATGGTGAGACGGCCGAAATTGCCATTAGGGCAGCTTTAACCGGGCACCTTGTTTTCTCAACTCTGCATACCAATGATGCTCCGTCATCTATCAACAGATTGATTGATATGGATGTCCCGTTTTACCTGGTAGCCTCGTCTACAAAATTAATTATGGCTCAACGAATGGCCCGTAAGATTTGTCCAAACTGTAAAGAAGAAGTAAATCTGACAGCCGAACAGGTTGAAGGACTGGGTGACATGCCCAAAGAACTTATGCGCAATATCCGGTCATTCCGGGGGCGCGGCTGCAGGGAATGCAACAATACCGGCAAATCAGGAAGAACCGGTATTTATGAAGTTATGCCGGTTACCCCTGAAATTGAAAAGCTGATTTTGGAAAAAGCATCTGATACCGAAATCAGAAGAGTTGCATTAGAGCAAGGCATGTATAGCCTTAGAATGAGTGCCATAGAGAAAATGAAAGCCGGTATTATCAGTATTGACGAAGTCTTTGCGGTCTCTGCCAACGGTTGATTTTTTCGATAAAACCCTGTTGTCTTTCAATATCTTACAGCGATAATTCTCTTCTCATTTTATATCAAGAATAACAACTTTATACCGATAAAATCTATAAGAATAGTTATATCTTAATATGTTATTTTGATTAGTAGGAGAATCATATGATTAAGCTTCGAGATCTATTGGAACAGATGGTAAAGATGGGTGCTTCAGATCTACATTTGACTGTTGGTTCTCCCCCTGTTGTTCGTATCGATGGAAAGCTTCAGCGTCTTGGTGCGGATTTACTAACCAGTGAAGAGACCAAGAAGCTATGTTATTCCATGCTCAGTGAAAAACAAAAACTAAAATTTGAACAAAATTCCGAACTTGATTTTTCTTTTGGGATAGAATCAATGAGTCGTTTCCGCTGCAATGTTTTTATGCAGCGAGGCAATGTGGCGGTTGTACTCAGACAGATTCCTTATAAAATATTAACATTCGAGGAACTTGGGCTGCCTAAAGCTATCGCTGAATTTGCCGGTTTGCCACGAGGACTGATACTGGTTACCGGTCCGACCGGTTCCGGGAAATCAACGACTCTGGCTTCTTTGATAGATAAAATAAATAAAGAACGGCCGGTGCATATTATCACGGTTGAAGATCCTATCGAATATTTGCATCGTCATCAAATGGCGCTGGTAAATCAGAGAGAAGTATATTCTGATACAACCTCCTTTGCTTCGGCATTGAAATATGCTCTTCGTGAAGATCCTGATGTTGTTCTGGTTGGCGAGATGCGCGACCTGGAAACAATTAGTTCTGCTTTGTCGATAGCGGAGACCGGGCACCTTGCCTTTGCAACCCTGCATACTAACTCAGCCGCGGAGTCTATAAACAGGATAGTCGATTCTTTTCCTTCCAACCAGCAGGAACAGGTTCGAGTATCTCTGTCTTTTTCATTGCAGGCAATTGTGTCACAAACATTAGTACCGAAAATAGGGGGTGGACGGGTATGTGCTCTCGAGATTATGATAGCGACTCCCGCCATCAGAGCCCTTATCCGTGACGATAAAGTTCATCAAATGTATTCCATGATTCAATCGGGACAAAAATACGGGATGAAAACAATGAATCAGTCTTTATCAGAACATTATCTCAGTAGAAAAATAACTATAAATGATGCTATGGCTTACAGTCAGAACACACAGGAACTGACTGAGATGTTGTCACGTCAACAAACGCCATCGTTTGCATAAGGCATGTTAAGAGAGGATAGATATAATGCCAGAATTTGATTATAAGGGAAAGACTCTGGCCGGAGCGGCTGTTGTCGGTAAACTAAAGGCGACAACCCGTGACGATGTGGAGCGGGTTCTCAGGCAAAACCGTATCATGGTCACATCAATCACCAAAAGATCGCCGGAAATAAGTATTAAATTTGGTACCGGTATCAAAAAAGTAGAGATTTCCAGATTTACACGCCAATTTGCAACAATGATTGGCGCCGGTCTGCCAATGGTTCAATGTCTTGATGTTTTATCCAGCCAGGTTGAGAACAAGTCTCTGGCTAAAATTATTAAAGAGGTTAAAGATGGTGTCTCTGGTGGTGCAACTTTATCAGAAGCCATGGCAAGACATCCGAAGATTTTTGATCAATTGTACACCAATATGGTTGAAGCCGGTGAAGTTGGCGGTGCTCTCGATGCTATATTAGTCAGGTTAGCCGTGTACCGTGAAAAAGCAGATAAACTGATAAGAAAAGTCAAAGGAGCAATGGTTTATCCGTCAGTAGTCATGTTTGTGGCTATTGCCGTGACGGTTGGTATGTTGACTTTTATTGTTCCGGTTTTTGCTAAAATGTTTGGCGGCTTAAATGCAGAACTACCTGCGCCGACTCAGATAATATTACAAATATCTAATTTCCTGCAGGCTAATTTCCTATATCTTATTATAGGAACGATTGGGATAATTGCAGGGATCATTTATTATAAGAA
>CAYPUP010000375.1:0-2518 GCA_964413795.1 uncultured Ignavibacteriales bacterium | reverse complement strand
CTATAAAGTAGATTTTATTTTGGAAAATTGAGCTTTTTTGATAATTAAAAACCCTCTGAATTTTCAGAGGGTTTTTTTATGCTTATTTTTGAGCAATTTGCACTACATAACCGTCAATATTATAACCCTCCCTGTTGAAGATATTTTATCTGCCTGATTAGGATATCGTTGAAACTGGTTTTACGGGAAGAAAGCAAGTTTTTGATGGTATTTAATAATAGGATTGGAAACTTTAAAGATGGAGGTCGAGAATCTACTATAAGAATATCGTGTATATACATATAATATAGAGAGATACTCGATTTTAGTTCTGACTGATAATACTCCTTTTCTTATGTTTATTTAATTCTATATTTATTTATGGATATTTCACTTTTTGACTACAACCTGCCCCAGGAACTGATAGCCCAGTTTCCTTCACGTGAAAGGGATCAATCCCGACTGATGATAATAGATCGGAATTCAAAAAATAATTACGAGAAAATTGATTTTTTCAGGAAAATAGCTGATTTCATTAAACCGGGTGATGCGTTAGTAGTCAATGATACAAAAGTTTTTAAAGCACGCCTTTTCGGTTTCAGAAAAACAGGGGCAAATATTGAAATATTTCTTATCAGAAAGGTCAAGGAAACTAACAAATTACAATGGTATGCTTTTGTCAGCCCATCGCGGAGAGTAAAAACAGGCGAACAAATAATATTTAATAACGATCAAATTGAACTTGTTGAAGATCTTGGCAATGGGAAATGGATTGTCTCATTTAAATCCATTACTCAGCAGGAGAATATTATCAGCCAATGTGGCCACATCCCTTTGCCGCATTATATTAGACGTGCCGACCAGCCTCAGGATTTACATCGCTACCAGACCATATTTGCCGGTGATGATAAAACCGGAGCTGTTGCCGCACCGACTGCTGGTTTTCACTTTACCAAACTGCTTTCAGCAGTTTTATTAGAAAAGGGTGTTAAAATTCTAAAGATTACTCTCCATGTTGGTCCGGGGACATTCAAACCAGTCAAAGCAGATGATATTGAAAATCATTCTGTTGACCCGGAATTTGCCGAAATCACACCTGAAGTTGCTGATGAACTCAATAATATCCGTTTTAATGGGGGAAACATATTTGCGGTTGGAACCACCTCTGTCAGAACGCTTGAGTCAGCAAAGATTATAAACAACAAGATTCAGCCCTTTTCAGATATGGTTGATCTCTATATTAAACCGGGGTATAAGTTCAATGTCGTGGATCATTTAATAACAAATTTCCATTTGCCTAAATCGTCACTTATAATCCTCGTATCTGCCTTTGCAGGACGCGAACGTATTATTGATGCCTATCAAGCGGCAATTGAAAACGGAATGCGTTTTTACAGTTATGGCGATGCCATGTTAATCCTCTGATTTTTTACACTTTCGCCTGAATAAAATCCCCCATATATTCATTCTTATGAGTGTATATGCTATTATAGTGGCCGGTGGTAATTCGGTCCGATACGGCGGGGAAATTCCCAAGCAATTTCAGGATATTTGCGGCCGTCCGATGCTTACTTGGACAATCGAGAAATTTCAGATGGCTGAAACAATTGATAAAATTATAATTGTTGTCCCTGAAGATTCTCTTGTTTTTGTATCAGAAAAAATAATTGATCCATACGGGTTTGATAAGGTAACAAAAATAATTTCCGGTGGTACAACCAGGCAGGAATCGGTCTGTAAAGGACTTGAAGCTCTCCCTATTTCGACAGGATTTGCCGTTATCCATGATGGGGCACGTCCGTTGATAAAAACTGAAGATATAAACCGCGTTGTTGAAGTTGCAAAAAAGGAAAAGGGAGCGATTCTGGCCGTCCCTGTTGCCGACACAATAAAAAGAGTTGTCGATAGTTTTATTATTACAACGATTAATCGGGAGCAATTATATTGCGCCCAGACTCCCCAGGTTTTTCAGTACGATTTGATAATGGAAGCTCACAAGGAGCAGTCATTAAAAGCAAGTGTTTCCTTTACCGATGATGCTCAGCTTATCGAAAGCAGGGGTTTTAAAGTTAAGGTTGTTGTACCATCAGGATTTAATCTTAAAATTACTACTCCTCAGGATATGAAGCTGGCCGAAGCCCTTATTGAGAAAGGAATAAATGGATAATCTCAGGATCGGACAAGGATTTGATGTTCATGCCTTTGATGAGGGTGACGAGCTTATCATAGGCGGCGTACATATTCCATTTGATAAAAAACTGAAAGGACATTCCGATGCCGATGTTCTCCTTCATGCCATTATGGATGCTCTTTTAGGCGCTGCCGGATTACCTGATATTGGACAGCAATTTCCTCCCGAGGATCCATCATATAAAGATGCTGATTCAGCGGTTTTGCTAAGCCGGGTCAACCAAATAATTTGTAAAGCCGGGTTCAGGAAAATTATTAATATCGATGCGACTATAATTGCCGAATGTCCGAAGATGTCACCTCACGTAGAAAAGATGCGAAAGGTAATATCGGAAATCTTAAGAATTAA
>CAYPUP010000374.1:0-2523 GCA_964413795.1 uncultured Ignavibacteriales bacterium | reverse complement strand
TAGAACCTTTGTTAGTTGAGGTAATTCTTTCTTGAAGAGCCGCCATTTCAGAGGCTAAAGTTGGTTGATAACCAACCGCAGATGGAATTCTTCCAAGAAGAGCTGAGACTTCCGATCCTGCTTGAGCGAAGCGGAAAATATTATCAATAAATAAAAGAACATCCATATTCTTCTGATCTCGGAAATATTCAGCCATCGTCACTCCCGTTAATGCAACTCGAAGTCTATTTCCCGGGGGCTCGTTCATCTGACCAAAAACCAATGAGGTATTTTTCAATACTTTTGTTTCCTTCATTTCCAGCCAAAGATCATTACCTTCACGGGTTCGCTCTCCGACTCCGGTAAAGACTGATACACCGTGGTGATTTTTGGCGACGTTATGAATCATTTCCTGAATAAGAACGGTTTTACCGACGCCGGCGCCTCCGAATATGGCCACTTTTCCTCCCTTTATAAAAGGAGCAATTAAGTCGATTACCTTAATTCCGGTTTCAAAAATTTCCTGCTCAACTGATTGATCAACAAGCTTAGGAGGTGGTGCGTGAATTGAGGAGCTATATTTTGATTTAATTGGTCCAAGCTCATCAACTGGTTCACCAAGGACATTCATAATTCTTCCCTGGGTTGCCTCACCGGTTGGAACAGTGATAGGTTTTCCGGTATTGGTGACTTTCATTCCGCGACTGAGTCCGAAAACATTGGCCATGGCGACAGCCCGAACCAAGCCTTGATCAAGGATAGCTTCAACTTCAAGAATAATTTTCCCAAGTTTTTTATCATCTATAAATAAAGCATCGTAAATACGCGGAGTTTCATTCTCCTTGAATTTAATATCAACAACGACTCCACGGATCGAAACTATATTGCCAACACTCATATAAATTTTATAAAAATTATAATTATTATAATCAGTTTGATTCCACCGATTCTTTAGCTGTCACCATATCCAATAACTCATTAGTAATTTTTTCCTGTCTGATTTTATTTCTCACCATAGTTAGGTTATAGATAACATCAGTAGCATTATCAGTGGCATTTTTCATTGCCATCATTCGGAGAGAATGCTCGCCCGCCTCACTCTGGATAAAAGCAAATCTTAATTTTTCCTCGACAAAACTTCTAAGTAACGAATCTATAATTTTTTTAGGGGAGGGC
This sequence comes from uncultured Ignavibacteriales bacterium, assembly GCA_964413795.1. Taxonomy (GTDB): domain Bacteria; phylum Zixibacteria; class MSB-5A5; order GN15; family FEB-12; genus DAOWMZ01. The sequence goes on along the minus strand of CAYPUP010000374.1, from coordinate 1,368 downwards.
TCGATTAAATATTCGTAGGCTTTTTCTTGACCTAATTCCATTTTTATCGGAAGCAAAGTTGTAATGGCCGGCTCTGAATGGATTGTTGAGACGAATTGATTGTGATAAAGATCAATCTGTTTATATGTCCTATCTAAATATTTACTGAGTGCAAATTCAAAAAGAGCCGATACATTATTAATTGGAATATTTGATGAATAGTCGGCCATAATATGAGCGGAAAATTTACTTAATAGATTAGCTTTTTTACCAACAATAATAAAATCAGTATTCTTAAAGTCGGTATTTTTAACAATAAATCTAAATAAATTAAAATTAAAACTTCCGCAAAGTCCCTTATTACTGGCAATCACGATAGCTAAATTCTTTCTGATAACTTTGTCTTCCGGCTGACTGATAAGAGGAGAAAGAGAAGAATCAATCTTAGGGCTGACAGCCCTGATAATCTTCTCAATCTCTGCCTGATAAGGTCTGCCATCGACGGCCACTTGTTGGGCTTTTTTCATTTTAATTGCTGATACCATCTGCATGGCTTTAGTTATTTTTTTAACATTGGTCACTGATTTAATTTTTTTTCGAATTGTGCGGATGTTCATAAAAATAGTTTAGGGTCGGTATAAAACCGACCCCTACAATTATTACATGATTTCTTTTATTAACTTCTCCAAATCCTTTCCATCCTTCTCATCCATTATTTTATTTTTATTAATTTTTTCCAGCCATTTTTTACCCTTCGATTTTAATGTATCTAATAATTTAGTTTCAAATTTTTCTATATCGTCAATTGGTAATTGATCCAAATATCCGTTACTGGTCGCCCAAAGAATAGCGACCTGCTCTGCCAAGCTTAACGGTTTATTCTTTTTTTGCTTTAATATCTGAGTAACCTTTGCTCCCCGATTAAGAAACTTTTTGGTTGCCTCATCTAACTCAGATTCAAATTGAGAAAAGGCGGCGAGGTCTCGATATTGAGCTAAATCAAGTTTCAACTTACCGGCGACTGCCTTCATCGCCTTTGTCTGAGCAGAACCTCCGACTCGTGAGACTGAAAGCCCGACGTTAATTGCCGGTCTAATTCCTGAATTGAATAAATCGGTTTCAAGCGATATCTGTCCATCAGTGATTGAGATCACGTTGGTCGGAATATAAGCTGATAAATCTCCATCAAGAGTTTCTATGATTGGCAGTGCCGTAATCGAACCACCACCATATTTTTTGTCAATCCTACAAGCTCGCTCCAAAAGTCGTGAATGAAGGTAAAAAACATCACCAGGATACGCCTCACGACCGGCCGGACGTCGAAGAATAAGGGACATCTGTCGATATGCCCAAGCGTGTTTAGTCAAATCATCATAGACTATCAAGACA
>CAYPUP010000373.1:0-2557 GCA_964413795.1 uncultured Ignavibacteriales bacterium | reverse complement strand
CTCGCGACCTCCTGCGTGACAGGCAGGCGTTCTAACCAGCTGAACTACAACCCCGATTATAAAATTCTATATCGACTTAAAAAGTCTATTTCCTATTCCACCACAGTGATCACGTACGCAAGGTCCCAAATAAACTGGGCGGTACAGGATTCGAACCTGTGACCCCCTGCGTGTAAGGCAGGTGCTCTAACCAGCTGAGCTAACCGCCCTCACATTCGTAATCGCTTTGGCTGAACATTATACTCAAATTTTATTAAAACGCAAGAATTATTAACCTATTATTGATACATTTTTATAGTCGATATTATGTTTGACCAGATACTCAACAATTCTTATTTTTCATTATTATATGAGGTGACTATGATTATAGATTCTTCGATTTTTAAAGCTTATGACATTCGGGGAACCTTCCCTGAACAAATAAATGCTGAAATAACCTACAAAATAGGCTATATGATTGCCGATATTCTCAAACCGAATTCTATTGCCGTTGGCCGGGATATGCGTGAATCATCAAATGAGCTCTTTGATAGCCTGGCAAAGGGGATAAATGATAAAGGCGTTGATGTTATTGATCTTGGTTTGGTTTCTACTGATGGTCTATATTTTGCTGTAGGTAAATTCGGCTATGATGGTGGTATTATGATTACTGCCAGCCATAATCCAAAGCAGTATAATGGATTTAAAGTCTGCCGTAAAAATGCAGAGCCACTTTCAGGACAGGATGGATTAAATAATGTCCTGAAAAAAATACAGGATGGTAATGGTTATCCAAAATCGTCATCCTCTGGAATGGTAATTCGCAAGGAAATATCCGAAGAATATGCCGAACATTGTTTGTCGTTCATTGATATTGATAAAATTAGACCTTATAATATTGTAATAGATGCTGGGAATGGAATGGCTGGAGCTACTCTACCCCCGGTATTAGCTAAACTTCCGGTGAAAACAACAGAGTTATTTTTTGATCTTGATGGGACTTTCCCCAACCATCCGGCATCGCCAATTGAATTAGAAAACCTGGTCGATTTACAGAAGAAGATACAAGAGATTAGTGCTGATTTTGGAGTAGCCTTTGACGGTGATGCTGATCGTATGTTTTTGATGGATAAAATGGGCCGTCAAATTGGCGGAGATATGGTAACTGCTTTGGTTTCAAAATCTCTATTATCAAAACATAAAGGGGAGACAATTCTTTATAACCTCATATGCTCAAATGCTGTCCCCGAGTTGGTTCAAAAAATGGGTGGAATTCCTATTCGAACTAAAGTAGGTCACGCTCTGATTAAGCCATTAATGAAAAAGCATAATGCCATTTTTGGCGGTGAGCACTCAGGGCATTTTTATTTCCGGGACAATTGGTTTGCTGATTCAGGGTTGATTGCATTTTTAGTATGTTTGGAGTTATTGTCAATCGAAAACAGGCCTCTCCATGATATGATTGACGAAATTGATCCCTATGTACGCTCTGGAGAAATTAATAGTAAAGTGAATTCGGTAAATGAGACAATCGCAAAAGTCCGCGATGCTTTTAAAAATGAGAGACAGGATACAATTGACGGTCTTACTGTATTTTCTGATAAATTTTGGTTCAATCTTCGCCCTTCAAATACAGAACCTTTGCTGAGGCTTAATGTCGAGGCTGATAATAAGATTATTCTTGAAGAGAAAATTAATATGCTGCTTAAAATAATCAGACTATGATACAAATATGAAATCACGTGAAGTGAAAATATTAGTTGTTGATGATGATCCTTCTCTGAGAGAGCTCTTGATGGATACGCTCAATTCGATTGGGTATAAGTCCGAATCTGCGATAGATGGTATTGATGCTCTTGACAAGTTGAAAAAATCAAAATACGACCTCATGATTTCTGATATTAAGATGCCCAATATAGATGGCATTTCATTATTGAAAAAAGTACGCCGATATTATCCTGATCTACCGGTTTTATTTATTACCGGAGTAGCTTCTCCGGAAGTTATTGGTCGGGCTTCGCCTGATGGATTTTTAGCCAAGCCGTTCCGAATCTCGCATATGGAACAGTTAATCGAGGAAGCTTTAAACGATAAAACGGAGCTTGTTTCAGAGCCGATAAAAAATGTTATGGTGGTGGATGATGATGATTTGTTTCGAAATATGCTGACCGAAACGCTAAGTTATAATGATTTTATTCCTACTGCAGTCGAAGGTGGGGAAGAAGCTCTGAGAGAATTGGAAAATAGGATGGTCGATGCAGTTATCGCCGATATTAAGATGCCCGGAATGGATGGCGTTGCACTTATGAAGTTGATAAAGGATAAGTATCATGACCTTCCTGTAATTTTGATAACAGGATTTTTCCTTGATGAACATCTTAAAGAAACAAATCAGGCCGATGGATTTCTCCGTAAACCATTCGAACCTGATAAAATTATTGACCTGTTGAAAAATTTATCCCCTCAGACTACCTTTTATAACGAATAAATTTTTTTTAAGCTAATACTAATATCAAAATTACTTTTTTCCAATAAAGAAGCCCCCGTATTGTCGGGGGCTTCTCGTCAGATATATAGT
>CAYPUP010000372.1:0-2580 GCA_964413795.1 uncultured Ignavibacteriales bacterium | reverse complement strand
ATAGCCCTTGCTGTCGGGGGTAAAGATGCGATTTCTGCGGCTATTTTTTATATCATTGCCTATAGTATCTTTAATCTTGGCGGATTTGCCATTGTGACGCTGCTTGAATCCAGAACCGGATGCAAATCCGATTTTTCAGAATTACCCGGTTTAGCCAAAGCCAATCCCTATCTCTCGGCCGTACTTGCAATGTTTATGTTTGCCCTGTCAGGCTTTCCGCCTACAGTAGGGTTCTTTGGAAAATTCTATCTCTTCTCAGCGGCAGTAAAAGCTGATTTTATATGGTTAGCTGTAATTGGCGTGATGAATTCATTTATTTCCGTCTATTATTATTTGCGCGTCATAAAAGCAAGTTACTTTGAAGATCCAGAGACAACTTTTATCCCGATTACTTACACTCCCTCAATAATGACAGTAGTGGTTATAACTGCAGTAGGTACATTGGGTTTTGGATTTTTCCCGCAGCAATTACTTGAATTTACCAAAGCGGCAATTTTTTCAGTTCTATAACTTTTATCGTCAGATTTATTATTGGAGATAAAGGCAGGGACTTGGTCCACCTTTAAAGAGATAATTTACCAAAAAGGTCAGATCTGCCACATTTAAATTACTGTCACAATTTACGTCACCAGACTCTTCCGGTACCGGAGGTTGTCCCCCTTTAAAAATGTAATTTACCATAAAGATTAAGTCAGAAACCAATATTTGTGGAGAGCCATCGACATCACCGGTCGGAATCCAGTGGTATTCGGTATTTTCAAACAGGATCGCCTCAAAGGGAGAGATAGCATGTTCATAGGGAACATTATTATCAAGATGGCTTAATGCTTTACAGTCAAAATAAGAAACCCCAACCAGACTTAATTGTTCTAACCCGCTGGTGCCAATATTTTTGTACTGAAATGTAATATCTCCGTAACGGGTCAGGATAATTTCAAAATCCATTGTTGTGTCGCCGACCTGGTTGAAATTGGCCGGTTGATACCATTCAATAACACAGGTGTCCTTATAATTGGTAAAGAAATAAATCCCGCAATTTGCTACATAGCCGGTGTCAAAAATTAAATCTGACCATAACGGAGTAATAAAAGTTTTGAATGGAGCGCCCGGAAGCTCAAGATTCGAAAAGTAACCATTGATGTTCAAATCTTCTTCTTCAAATGAGATGGCGCCATTTACCCCAAGATAAATTTTGGTATAAGCTGAATCATAAAAATTAAATTCAAATCCGATATCGTAAGGTCCGGTAGTTCCATCATCAAGATGATTGGTACCAGTGCCATAGAAGAATGAAAATGGAATCCGCCAGCCGCGCTCATAAGCCGAAACCCAGCTATAGACCGGGCCGGAGGGTTCATCGGATGATATCGATGTGTAGGTTGTGTCTAAGCAGGGGATATCCAAAAAGACAGGAAGATAAAGAAGTGAATCAAGCGATCCCCCTTCATATCCCCAGCTAATCTCTAAAAGGCCTTTATAAGTACTTAAACGATCTTCTATTAATGAGGCATTAAGGGTAACTTCAATCTCAACTGAATCGGATGCAAAAACAGTTCCGATTTGCGGCAATGCTGTTAACCAGTTTTCGCTTACCTTAGCAAGAGAATCATTGTCGAATATTGTATAATCGAAATTATCGGTTATTGAGCGGTTGTGAATCCATATTGACATTACAGCTAAACCTCCCTCGGCGAGGGTAGTGTCAAGCATTAGAGGATTAACAAACAATGATGCCGGACCTGTAAGAGTACTAATTGCTGTCAGTAAATCCGGTCTGGGGCCAATGTGCAAAAAAGTATCGCCAAGCTGTGGCGTTCCGGTTGGGACAAGAATGTCTCGAATCTGATCAGAGGTAAGAGGAGCACCATAGGTTGCTTTGTAATATCCCTGAAGGCAGGCTGCGGCACCGGTCACAATCGGCGAGGCGGAAGAAGTTCCGCTGAATGATGAGGTGTAGTATTGGTTTTCATCACCGCCGCCGTCAAACAGACCGCCATAGCCCGTAGTATAAACTTCCGAACCATAGCCTTGCAAATTGACTCTCTCTCCGTAATTTGAAAAACTCTTTTTTTGCAGATTTGAGGCAGAGGCAGCCTCGGCCCCTGCTCCTACTATGATAGCATGGGAGTTGCGGTAAGTTGTATCAAATAGAGAGCCGTATATTCCAGCATCATCAAAATTTTCAGCTCCGTTGCCGCCAGCTTCAATAACGACTATTCCTTTAGCCCAGGCATACTGGATAGCATCAAAATTATCCTGCCAGTATTCTTCACAGACATAGCCCAGCTGGTCAGGACGGGTTTGGAAATTGTAATGTGGTCCGGGAGCGTGCAGTTCTATCAATATCATATCTCCCGGTTGGAGAGTATCGGCGGCAGTTATAAGAGCTTCACTGACTGAGAGGGCTGCAATTGAGACCATCCCAATATCTGCTCCAGGGCAAATCCCTGTAACACCATAACCGTTATTACCGGCAATCATCGCGCCTATCACAGCGGTGCCATGATTGCGCCAGCTTAAATCCTCAATCTGAGAGGGAGTAATCCTGCCCCCCAAAGCCTTGTCCAAATCTTCATGAGT
>CAYPUP010000371.1:0-2584 GCA_964413795.1 uncultured Ignavibacteriales bacterium | reverse complement strand
GCTGACCTGGAACGGCTGACTGGAAAGTCAGAGCGGTCGGATCATACTGAATCAGAAAGTCAAAGCCGCCCATTTCGTTGGCGGGATCGATGAGGCTGTCAAGATAAATTGAAACCTCTTCGACTTGACCCTGGAATGAGCCATGTGTCTTTTCGATGGTTGCTCTTACTGTCGGTATTACATAAATAGAGACACAGCAAGTATCGGCATTAGCCGGACTGCACGCATCAGTATTGGCTCCGTCTGTAACCGCAATGCAAAGCTCGAATTCGCCCAGATAGGCGTTGTCTTCGAGTGTTTGCCAGGCCCAGACACCGGTAGAAGGATTAACAGTCGGGGTTCCCGGACCGTCAAAGCTGGCTACCGAATATGACAGGGACAGAGGACCACCATCGGGATCAAAACCGGTGACGCCGCCGGTGACTTCATAACCCCAAATAAGGTTGAAAGTCTCGGTCGGGCAGGTGATCTCGGGAGGAGTGTTTTCGACACAGATGACAAAACTGGTTGTATCTGCTGCTCCACAAGCATCTCTGATCTCCACTTCGACCGTATTGTTGCCAACATCGGCGCCTGTGGTTTGCCAGAAAATATTGCCGTTAGTTGCTACGGTCAGAGCCGTTGGGCCGCTGACTTTGTAGAACTTAAGAACTTCACAGCTGGCTTCATCCGGATCGCTGCCAGTGGCAAGACCCTGGTAGAGGTCGTTCCAATGTATGGTTTCACCAGCGATCGGGTCGATTGTCGGTGTCTGATTTACCACGGTCACCGTTCCCGCTGTTACAGCGGCCGGAATCAATGTGGTGGTGGCACAATCTACAAACTGGTTCTCAGCAAATAATGCACAACCGCAGGCGGTTGGAATATCCAGTGAAATACCAGCCAGTTCAACTGTTCCGTCACATGTATTATTGGTGGTAAATTTAACCTGTCCCACTACTGTTAATCCAGTACCAAGGCAGGCGTCGCCATTATCAATTAACATACCGGCTACGCGTATTGTGTCGGGAGTACCGTCACCATGAGCGGTGATATTAACTACACGTTGAGTTAATACGGTAAAGCTGGCATCCCACTCAAAATCCAATGTCGTAAAATAGGCACCGCCATCTGTCACCTCAAGGATGATTTCGAAGGCGCTGACATCTGTGCCTGGGTCAACAGTTACGTCTAATTCTGAGAGAACGCAGCGATATGCATTGACGTTCTCAACGACTATTGACTGGGCTGACGACAAGGAAAACGCACACACCAGTATAAAGGAGGTCAGCAACAAAGAATATATCGTTCTTTTTTGCATCATTAGAATGCTCCTTTATTAACTAAAGGTCATTTCTTGCTTAGGCCGCATTTAAAGTAATATACTAAATAGCTGCCTTATCGATTCCGATATTTGTCCGAAGACTGGTTATCGGGAACCGCAAACAGTCTCTAAGAATCTTGTGAAAACCCAAATTCATAATAAATGAGCTCTCGACTCTTTAAGATTGTGTTTGTGCAGAAGAAATCTTTATAGGATGAATAAAACCTTCAAAGATATAAATATCCATAGGGTTTCATTATCTCTGTAAAAACCGACTTGTGATAAACATTTTGCGTAAACTAAGCGTAAACTTAAGCTTACTGAAGGTGCGGGAGTATCAAAACAGAAGCACTAACTTTACAACTGTTTCCCTGAACACTCACAAAATAACAAATTTCACCGATTTGTCAATACTTTTTTATCTCTTCCTCCAAATACGATAATGCTTAGTTTTAAAAACTATGAAAAGAGAACAACTTAAACGGATATTTATTTTAAACTAAGATATAAATAATTAATCAGATTTTTATGAAAATTATATTAGAAATGTGGTAATAAGGATGAGTCTTTTAATTATCTGAAACTGATACCTGATAATAAAAGAAAGCTGCAAAAGAATAAAAAATTTAGAAAATAGTGAAAATATTCACAAATAAGCCTTTCGGGATAAATCTCTATAATAACAAATAATGAGACTGCGCTCACCATATATAGTGAATATTATCACAAGCTATGGATGTGAGAATGAAATCTTAAATCACAAAAATTGATAAATTATAGACATCCTCCCATATCTCAAAGATGTCAAAAAACATTTGAAAATCAGCAAAGTATGTGATTATATTCACAAAGATTGAAATATTTTAATAAAGAATAATTTTCGATTTTTATCCTGATAAAGCTATTCAATATGAAAATTATAAATTTTTATACAAAAAATTTGTGAAAATAATCACATAATTTGGTAGCCGAACCATATTATTTTGATGAATATTTAGAGCTTTAAAATTTGTAAATCAAAGAAGAGGAGAGGATGTATAATTCATTATTGTCCTGATCGTCGTCATGAAATTCCCACTCGCCTGAAAAAAGGAGATTCAAATTTAGTGATTTTGTGATATAAAAATCGTTGATTAAATTGATCCTCTCATACAGAAAATCCGATTGGAGATCAGTTTCATAATCAAGGTTTCGGATCCCAAGAGTTGATTCAAGGGAGAGAAGAGCTTTTCCCGGATTCAGGTAATCCAAATCGATTCTGAAACCTGATTCTAAATAATC
>CAYPUP010000370.1:0-2588 GCA_964413795.1 uncultured Ignavibacteriales bacterium | reverse complement strand
GTCAACATGTTTCGAATGATGACAGCCAGACGGAAGATGCCATAAAGAATGGCCGCGTCACTCATTATAAAAATACTGCTGATTACCCAACTTTTTCCACGATCCATTTTTATGCCTTAGAAACTTATTTCAGCGTGTATTCCGGATTACTTCCTTCAACGATCGCCATATACGATTTGCTAACAGCATCCCAACTGTAATTTGCTTTGCCCCGATCTGATAATTGGCCGCGCATATCTTCGGTGTTCAGGGATCGGCGGAAGGCATCGTCTATTCTTTGGGGATCAAAAAAAATGCCAAAATCTCCTAGCAGTTCACGGCTAAATTCCGAGTCAATTGCCAGAATTCGCGAGCAAGTAGCCATCGCCTCCAGCAAGGCAGGATTGGTGCCTCCGACCGAATTCCCGTGAACGTAAGCATAACAGTTAGCTCTTAACGTGTAAAGAATATACGAGTCGTAAACCGCTGGAAATACCAAAACCCCGTTCTTGCCCGAAATGTCCTTTAATTTCAAAGCGTAAGAGGTTTGGTCCTTAAAACCTATAATTGTAAAATTAAAGCCTTTTTCATACAATTGGCTTTTGACAAAACCCTGCGCAGTTTCCAAGGGCAAATTATCCGGCTCAAACCTCGTGATCTGTAAAAAATATTTACCCCTCGAAAGCCCATATTCCCGCAAGATTTTATCCTGCTCTTCCCTTGTTACTTTCACTGGGGATGGTATACCATAGGGGATGAAAAGAGTCTCTCTCCAAAATTTTTTTCGGTAGAATTTTTGAATTGCCCTTGAATCAGAGATCAGTGTCGGACAAATTCTTGCGATGAGAAATGAGGTCAACCGATAATACAGATTGAATGGCCAGCGCCATTTCTTGCGCCGCCATTCCAGCCCATCTGTATTAACAGTAACGGGTATTCCAGCCAGCAGGGTCAACAAGATACCTGGGAAGTTGGCGTTGTTGAACCAGAAAACATGGCTGTATTCGCGGCGATGCCAGAGTAAGTACCAACCAGTCTGGCAGGCGGATGCGAAGGTTTCCAACCAGGATTTGGCCGAGCCTTTCACATAAATTAGCCGCCGACCTTCGTGTTCATTTATAGTCTCGCCGGAATGTGATAAACGGCAGAATACATTCACCGCGTAACCATTCTGCGCAAAGCGACGGGAAATCTCATCCACTGCAGTTTCAAAACCGCCGTAATTGGCAGGTAGCCCACGAGTGCCGCAAAATGCGATTCGATTGCTCAACTTTTCTCCAAAAGATCAATGATTTGATCGGCCTTATAACGCCACGTGAACTCGCCAGTTAAAACATCTTGGCTTTTCTGCTCCCGAATACATTTGCGAATCAATTCGGAGAAACCTTTGTAATCCGAAGCGATATTTACCCAACATAATAACTTTTCAGCCCCATTGCCATTTGTGGCAACAATGGGCTTGTTGGCAGAAATATATTCATATAACTTGATGGAATCCCCGCCATGTTCCCGTTCGTTAATATGATAAGGCAATATGCAAACGTCGAAATTTTTTATATAAGCCGGATAATCATCGTAGTGTTTGTCCCCAAGATAATGGAAATTGCGCCTTGAAATAATCTTTTTAAATTTATTAGAATCCAATATTTCGCCAATCATAACAAAATGCAGGTCGGGGTTTTCCGCAGTAAGATAATTTACCAGGTCTTCATCCAGCAAATGGGATATTTTCCCCCCAAACCCAATGATCGGTTGTTTTATATTCTTCATGTCATGGGGAATTTTATATTCTTTTTGAAAAAGCTCCGGGTCGACGCCGTTTCGGATTACAATGCTCTGCGCCACATGAAAATTGCCTTGAAAATATTCCTTGTTCTTGTCTGAATTCGTAATCCACGCTTGACAGACTGTTTGATATGTTCGGTAGGCTTTGTGTATATCGAGTATGTATTTTGAAAAAGCGGGAAAACGCGTCCAATTATCCCAAGCATCAAAAACAAGCCTGCTATCGGGAGCCTTTCCCCGAATCTCTTCACAGAGCAAATAAGCATATATGCTCAAGCTCATGACATGATATTCGGGCATATCCAACACATCACATGCTTTAAATACACCGCGCATAAAATTCCCGATCCCATACGAGGAAAAATACCAACGACGGCCAAGCAAAATGTTTTGCATTATTTGATTTGAAAGATAGTCCAAAACATAAATCTTTTCGCTCACCTGCGCGAGATTAAGATTACTTGTTCGGTATATCGCAGTGCCAGGGGTTCTCCAGGACGTCCTTCTTAAGACAGCTTCTGCCCAGGTAATCGGGCGGTTAATCACCAGCACTTTTTGAACCCTCTTGTTTTTACCGAAATGCTCAATAAAGTGCAAGTCCCGCGTCCGGGCGCCAAAGCGAGTATATTTCCGCCAGTCATGGAAAGGGATAGTAATCAAATTCATCCCATTCTCCTGCTTGCAGAAAATTCCCGGGAGCCATAAAAATTATAGGTAACACCCATAAATAAAAAAGTAATGACATTCGCGGGAAAACTGTCCATCGCACCACCTGAGAGACCATTAATAAATAAAACCGATGAAGCTATCAAGCCCAGATGATA
>CAYPUP010000369.1:0-2592 GCA_964413795.1 uncultured Ignavibacteriales bacterium | reverse complement strand
CTCCCTGACGAAGGACCTGTTCATTGATCCATTGATTATGCTCGGCGAACCAATCCCCCACTCTATCGGTAACATCGAATCCCTCTTCCGATGTCCGAGCGATATCATCAAGACGATTGATCCCCTCAAGCACCGAAAGGCGTTCTTCTTTAAGGGTAACAACTTTCTCCAGAAAGGATTCAAGAACTCCTTCGAGAGATTTTAACACCTGAACCTGGCTCACTCCACACTCTCCACGATAGATTTGGTTACGTTGCGTTCGACCATTCTATTGTTATGAGCCGGGGTTTTGACAGTAATGTAATCCTCGAAAAGATTAGCCAATCGATTAACCATCTTTTCCAGATTGGCATTCTGCATTTCCGGCTTGCGTTCGGTTTTGGTGATAAGACCGGCCAGACTTAGCCGGGCCAGTTTTTTGAGAGTCTCTACCTTGTCGAAGGGCGCTATTTTGCAAATCTGCTCCAATGACCGATGGCCGTCAACTAAGGCCATCAGATTCCATTCGGCAGCTTCCATCGCCACATCGCGGGATCTCCCCGCTTGAGCTGCAGAGATCGAGTAAACGGCATTCAAATCGGGAAGGGTCTGCATGACCATATTTTTTTCATCGACTCGGCGTAGTCCCTCAAGAATAATATTCTCGACCGAGATTTTAACCGTGATTTCTTCATCGGTCGGAAATTGGCCCTCATAAAATTTAAACGAACCGTTCTCCCAGGCTAAAAGAGAATAGAGAAGTTCCTGCACCTGGTTTTTTACCACTCCTTCAAGATCGGCTCGATCGATATATTGAAGAGTAATTAAAATTTCACCAAGACGTTTGGAGTTATTATTTTTAGCCTGAACTTTAATTGCTTTATCAAGCTGGGTTTCGGTGATAACACCTTTGTTGCGAAGAAGTTGTCCAAGATGATAGGTCTGGCGGGGGCCGTAGCCATAAATGACATCCCCCTCCTTGAAATAAACCATCACAATAGAGTCATCCCTCTGAATACCAAGAGTCCCCGACTTGCGGCCTGAAGCGATTAATTGAAAAATCTCCGGTAAGGTAAAACGCTCGATATTTCCCTGGAGATCAAGTTCCATAACAGTCACCTGAATTATATTATTAATATTTTCTTTTCATTTTATGTTACCCGTTAATATATTGCAGTACAATGCTATACGATAATTTAAATTCCTTGTTCTCAGAATCCTATTTATATTAACAGGTTACAGGCCAAACACACTTCAATAGAATAATTAATCCGATCCCGTATGTCAATATACAAAGTGTAAAAAAGCTAAATTATATTATAAAATATACACTTATTATATACCCTTTCGTACTTTACTGTATTTTATGATATCTATAAAAAGTGGTTTCACCACTTTAAACTTTATTTTGGTAATGCTGTTTATATATTCGGATATGGTTGAGAATAATAAAAATGACAATCGCATAAAGCTGTTGAAGATACGCAGAAATGGGATAAAAATTTTTCTGGAAATATCTTCTCTTGGAGAACAGCTCCGGATCAGCGAAGAGACTTTATATGAACATAAGCTGGTTGAAGGTATAATCTTAACCCCATCGCAGTTAGATCTTCTTCAAAATGAATCTGAGTATATTATCTGTGAAAATGAAGCGGTAAGATTATTGTCTATCAGAGAGCATTCGACCCGGGAACTGCAATTAAAATTAAAACGAAAAAAGTTTACCAATGAAATAATCGAAAAGATAATTGAAGAGATGAAGTCTCAGGGGCATCTCGATGATTTCCGGTTAGCAAATAATCTGGCTGAGATTTTGGTACGACGCAAACCTTCAGGGAGATCATACCTTTGTGCTTTTTTACAGAAAAAATATTTTGATCGGGATTTGAGCGAAAGGGTGGCCGAAATTGTGCTGGCTGAGACCGATGAAGAAAAACAAGCTGAGCACGCCCTGAAGCAGAAGATACGCCAGTATAGTAAGTTTGAACTTGAAACGGCTCAGCGTAAAGCGTATAATTACCTCGCTCGGCGCGGCTTTGGTTACCATGCCGCTAAAAAAGCCGTGGATAAACTATTGAACAATGAGAACGAGGTAGAGAAAAATTAAAACTTCAGAGATAAGAAATTCATTTTTAGGATTTTTCCAAAAAAATGACCATCGGTTGGTACCCTCATCACCGGTTATTCCTCATAACGACCCGACTCTTCTTTTTACCAATGCCGGGATGAATCAGTTTAAAGACGTCTTCACCGGTCAGAGAAACGTCCCGTATAAACGAGCTACCAGTTCTCAGAAATGTATCAGGGCCGGCGGGAAGCACAATGATTTGGATAATGTAGGTTTTACCGCAAGGCATCATACTTTTTTTGAAATGCTGGGGAATTTTTCATTCGGTGATTATTTCAAATAGGAGGCGATTGTTTTCGCCTGGGAATGGATCACCAAAGAACTGAAACTACCGAAAGATAGACTATATGCTTCGGTCTACGAAGATGATGATGACGCCTTTAATCTCTGGGGGAAAATTGCTCCTGAATTAAAAAACGGACGGATTCTGCGGTTCGGCAAAAAAGATAATTACTGGTCAATGGGCGACACCGGCCCTAATGGCC
>CAYPUP010000368.1:0-2594 GCA_964413795.1 uncultured Ignavibacteriales bacterium | reverse complement strand
GTTTGACGTAATTCTGAATCGTGTCCGCACCGGCGTATTGGCCTACCGTATTGACATAATATCCGCTTGTCCAGAATTTTCCACCCCACAATTCTTTTCTGACCAGCGGATGCATGCTGAACAACTGCCTGGCCGTGATGCTTTCCACTGTTTGCACTATCTGTTTTACGGACAGGGTCAGGACGCTTTGAATCATGAAGTGAACATGGTCTTCGTCAATACCGATCTCAACGAAATGGATTTCATATCTTTGACTGATCTCCAGGCATATCAACCGCAATGATTCGGACATGATATCGGTGAACACTTTTTTACGATAACCGACCGGACAGACTATATGGTACAACAATAGGCTCTTGTTATGGGATTTTAGTATATGTTTGTCTTCTGACTTTTTCATGCCCGCATTATAGCATACTTCCTACAATTCCAATGTTCGTTGTCCCCGCAGCAAGCTGACGGGGAATATCTACGATTAAATCTAAGCTCCTTACTGGAAGAATGCGACAAATTGATCACGGGAAAGTATTCATACTCGAATCTCTGCCAACCGACCATATTAACCCCTCCGTCCAGAATCACGTTTTGCCTGTCTTTAACATCTGCAACCCGCAGGGCAATATGCATGGAACTATCGACTATCGCTCTTCCAATCTCGGAAAAATATTTAATATCGGGATTTAATGGTACTAAATAAAGATGTATTGCGCCGCTAATCACCGAGGCGTATTTTTCGATCGACAAACCCTTCCTTGCTATTACTTTTTTGATATTAAAATTTTCGAAATAACCTTCAGTACCGTTCACCTCAAAGCCGCCCCCGAAATCAATATATTTTATCTCCTTTATTTGAGCTTTTGAAAAATTGCCAACAAGATACGCAGCGATTTCTTTTATGGTTTCCTTGTACGATTCGGCGTTGGGATTACGAGAAGAATGAAAATGTATTCCAATGAGATCCAGGTAGCTATATTTTTTTGCCGTTTTCCAGAACCCGGAGAGTGTTTTCAGAGGAATTCCGAATTTCTGCCATTGAGAATGCGATTTTCCATGAATCCTTACGATCGCCTTAATCTTTTTCTTGTATTTATTGGTGATACGACCGATCTTTTCCAGCTCATTGGAACTATCAATGTTGAGAATTACATGCTCACTATAACTTAATAAATGAACCATATCATCATTCGTTTTCCCCGGGCAAAAATATAAAATTTTTTCACATCCCAGCTCAATTGCGATCCTCATCCCCCTGATACTGGCAACATCCAAACCAAGCCCCTTCTTCATTGCCGTTTTTAAAACCAAGGGGTGATGATTGATCTTTACCGGAAAATACGGCTCATAAACGGGGATATCGTCAAAGACGTCAAAGAGAGTATCTATTTTTTCTTCCAACGCCTTTTGGTCAAAAAAATAAAAAGGGGTATCTTCCCTGGATGCCAAGAGGATGATCTTGTCCTAATTCGCCAAAATACCGCTTAGTGAGCTATGGATTTTTTTGCGAGCTGCTTTATCAATTATTTTTTGATCATTTTTCATGTTAGCTTTTAATCGACTGATTTTTTGAAAACAATCTCTTTATTATCGGCATCGATCTTTGCATATCCCCCATTCGGAATCGTAATCATCGGATCGGAGTGTCCGAAATCAACATTGTAAAGCACGGGAAATTTGACTTGATCAAAATACTCGGCAAGAGTTTCTTCTAATGGGTTTTCCAAAGAAAACTGTGACTGCTCGGTAAACCTGCCTATTACCAAACCGGAAATCTCTTTAAACCATCCAAGGTGCTTGCATCGTCTTAGCATCCTATTAAACAAAGGCGGATTGCAAGTTTCATCTTCTTCAATAAACAATATTTTATTTTTAATACATGGAAAATATTCTGTGCCGCTTAAAGCAAGCAATGTCTGGAGATTGCCGGCCAGCACTCCCCCCTCTGCTTGTCCCTTTTTAAAAATCAAAATACCGTCATTTTCTTTCATAATTCTATGCGAAGGATCTTCGTGCAAAAAATATAAATCATCAGCATATTTCAATGACGGCTTCATAATTATTTCCTCTGTTGGCGTTATACATGTTTTTTCAAAATACTCCCAAGTATAATCAAAGGGCTCAGGCTTGGCAAAGGATATTCCCCCTGGGCCGGAGAAAGTAATCAAACCGGTTTTGGTTGTAATCGCAGTGGTTAAAGCGGTTATATCCGAATAACCAATAATAATCTTAGGATTTTTCTTTATTAAATTATAATCCAAATACTCCAAAAGTTGATTGGAATTATACCCGCCCCAAAAAGCCATAAGACAGCCTATGTCGTCCCTCTTTGTGAAATTATGGATATCGTTCACTCTCATTTCAATTGTTCCTGCTGTATACTTTTCAGTTCTGAGCTTAACAGAGTCTCCTAGAACAACATTAAAACCCTTATCTTTCAAATAGTTTACTCCCCTGTTAAAATCCTCATCGGGCATAACGCCAGCCACTGGGTCTGCCGGTGCAATAAGGCCGATTAATTTATTGTTTGTTAATCTTGGCGGTAAAATATTTTTCATAATAATTAAAATTGGGGCTTGTATAGAACAGTAAACTAATTT
>CAYPUP010000367.1:0-2594 GCA_964413795.1 uncultured Ignavibacteriales bacterium | reverse complement strand
GGAAAGTCTTATTAGGATGAAATATTTGTGGTATCGACAATAAAACTCTTAGATGTTGAAAATAATAACGTAAACAAATATTAAACATATTATGTAGTGTGTGAAAACAATGAACCGTATTCTTGTCACGATCATTTTGCTTAGCTGCAGCAATGTCTTTATGACCTTCGCATGGTACGGGCATCTGCACAATCTCTCCCATAAACCCTGGATTATAGCAGCTCTTGTCAGCTGGGGGATTGCCTTTTTTGAATATCTTCTTCAGGTGCCGGCCAATCGGGTGGGACACGAGGTCATGTCGGTGGGGCAATTGAAGATTATGCAGGAAGTGATTACCCTGTTTGTTTTTGTTCCCTTTTCCATTTTTTATCTGAAAGAAAAAATTTCGATGGATTACATCTGGGCGGGACTATGCCTGCTTGGAGCTATCTTCTTTTTGTTCCGAAGCAGATTATTCGGGGCCTAAACAGGCTTGGTCCCTGCCATAATATTATTATAAAAATACGCTTGCTCTTTATTTCTTTGTTGTCTATATTATCCTAAATAGGAATGATACTACAACTGGATTTTATATGGAAAATAAATGTAAATCTAAAATTTCTGATCTGATGAAAAGCTTTGAACAAATCTGTAAATCCAAAGGCTTGCGTGTCACTCATCAAAGATCAGAAATATTCTATGAGTTGGCGAAGTATCCTGGGCATCCCACGGTTGAGAATGTCTTTTGCCAGGTTCGTAAACACCTGAAAACTATTTCATTGGATACGGTTTACCGGACTATTGCGACTTTTGAAGAATATAATCTTGTAAAACGGGTTCAAATGCTTGATAATACTGCCAGATTTGATATAAATTTAAAAGTCCATCATCATTTGGTCTGCACCCGGTGTAAAAAGATAGAAGATTTTTATTGGCCGGATTTCGATCAAATGAAATTGCCGAGGTCGATCTGCAATTGGGGTAAAATTGATCTGAAGAATGTTGTCCTCAGCGGCTTGTGTTCTCAATGCAGTAAAAAGAAGAAATAATTAAAATAATATGTAATAACGAAATTGATATATTTTTTAATAAGAATAATTCCTATATAGGAAGATGACATAATAAGGAGATAGATTATGCCTAAAAAGAAAAAGATATTAACCACCAGCGCCGGGATACCGATCGGAGATAATCAAAATTCGATTACTGCCGGACCGCGCGGTCCCCTGCTGGTTCAGGACTGGCAGCTCTTCGAGAAGCATGCCCATTTTAATAGGGAACGAATCCCCGAACGAATCGTCCACGCCAAAGGTTCCGGCGCCTATGGCACCCTTACTATCACCCATGATATTTCAAAATATACCAAAGCCAAAGTTTTCACGAAAGGTAAGAAGACCGAATGTTTTATTCGTTTTTCAACCGTGGCCGGTGAACGCGGCGCTGCCGATGCAGAACGTGATGTCAGAGGTTTTGCCATGAAATTTTATACCGAAGAAGGCAACTGGGATCTGGTCGGCAACAACACTCCGGTCTTTTTTATCCGTGATGCTTACAAGTTTCCGGATTTTATCCATACCCAAAAACGTGATCCTAAAACAAATATGAGATGCAATACCATGCAATGGGATTTTTGGTCGCTTTCACCGGAGAGCCTGCATCAGGTAACTATTCTTTTCTCCGACCGGGGGCTTCCGAAAAGCTATCGGCACATGAATGGTTACGGCAGCCATACATATAGTTTTATCAATGCCAAAAACGAAAGGTTCTGGGTAAAATTCCATTTCAAAACAGCTCAGGGGATTCAATGCATCACCGGTGAAGAATCGGCCAAGCTTATCGGTCAGGATCGAGAGAGTCATCAGCGTGATCTTTTCAATGCAATTGAAAATAAAAAATTCCCGAAGTGGAACGTGAAAATTCAAATAATGACTGAAGAGCAGGCTCTCAAAACATCATACAATCCGTTTGATTTGACCAAGGTCTGGCCGCATAGTGAATTTCCCTTGATTGATGTTGGCGTAATGGAACTGAACCGAAATCCGGAAAATTATTTTGCTGAGGTTGAACAGGCGGCTTTTTCACCGGCCAATGTGGTTCCCGGTATCGGCCATAGTCCCGATAAGATGCTTCAGTTCCGAATCGTATCATACGCCGATGCTCATCGCTATCGTCTTGGTGTAAACTATGAGAGCCTTCCGGTAAACAAGCCGCGCGTGGAAGCTAATACCTATTATCGCGATGGTAAATTGCGGTTTGACGGTAATGAAGGCAGAGCGGTCAATTATGAACCGAACAGTTTTGATGGTCCGGTTGAGGATCATAAGTACATGGAACCGCCGCTTAAACTTGATGGAGATGCTGACCGTTATGATCACCGCGAAGGAAATGACGATTATACCCAGGCTGGGAATTTATACCGCTTGATGCCTGCTGATGAAAAGAAACGGCTGCATAAGGCGATAGCCGGCGCCATGGAAGGTGTCCCTAAAAATATCATCGAACGGCAGTTGAAACATTTCGAGAAAGCCGACCCGGCTTATGCCAAAGGTGTGAAAAAAGAACTGGGGATGTAACCGTTAGGTTATTAATAATTATATAAGGAGAAGATCATGCAC
>CAYPUP010000366.1:0-2600 GCA_964413795.1 uncultured Ignavibacteriales bacterium | reverse complement strand
GCTGCCGCACAATTTTTGTGCGTTGAATATTATTAATGCACTGTTTTAGTGGTGTTGAGAAGTAGATTTAAGCCTGTTTCAGGCTGTATTCCTTGATTTTTGCTCTGAGAGTATTGCGATGAATACCAAGTTTTTCGGCACATTCCCCCAAATTCCAATTCAGTTGATCAAGACAGAATTTTATGTGCTCTTTTTCAACTATGGTTAAGGGTGCTATTTCCCGCATAGAAATTACTTTTCCTTTATCAGCAGAAATACCGGTTAGATCTTCTTCTGAAAGGCTGTTAGACTGGCACAAAATAACTCCCCGCTCAATCATGTTTTCAAGTTCTCTGACATTTCCAGGCCAGGAATAATTGGTAAGGACTTCGGCTGCTCCAGCTGAAATTCCCTTTACATTTTTACCTGATTTTTGAGAGAATTTTCTGATAAAATTATCAGCCAAAAGCATAATATCTCCCTGTCTTTCTGATAAGGGAGGTACTTTAATTGAGACAACATTGAGCCTGTAGTAGAGGTCTTCCCGGAACGACCCTTCAGCAACCATTTTTTCAAGCACCCTGTTTGTAGCAGCGATAATGCGAATATCAAGGGGAATCTCTTTTACCGAACCGAGTCTTTCAATCTTTTTTTCTTCCAAAACTCGAAGAAGCTTTACCTGCATAGTCAATGGCATTTCCCCGATTTCATCAAGAAAAAGAGTCCCTCCATCAGCCAGCTCAAATCTTCCCTGCTTGGCTTTATCAGCTCCGGTAAAGGCACCTTTTTCATGTCCAAATAATTCCGATTCGAGCAGATTTTCAGGGAACGCGGCACAGTTGATTGCAACCAGTCTTTTATCAGATCGGTTTGACAAAGCATGGATAGCTCTAACCACCAGTTCCTTACCGGTACCTGATGGTCCGGTGATCAAGACTGTCGCCTCTTTGCCAGCCACCATCGAAATCATCTTTTTTACATTTTTAACTGCATTAGATTCACCTATTATTTCTGTTGCTGGAAAAACTTCATCAAGTCTCTCCTGCATTATTTTATTATCAACAATAAGCCTGTTTTGGGCGGCAGCTTTTTGCAGCTTAAGGAGAAGTTCATCCAGGTCTTCGACCGGTTTGGTTTGATAATCAAACGCCCCCGCCTTCATAGCCGAGACCGCGGTCTCAATTGTGCCAAAAGCAGTAAGAACAATAACCTGGATAAATGGATTTGTCTCTTTTAAGCGCGTCAGAAGCTGCAAGCCGTCCATACCCGGCATTTTCATATCAATGAGGGCAACCGGAGTAAAGATTTTATGATAAATATCCAGAGCTTCTTCACCGCTTCCAGCCGTAGTTACCTGGAATCCTTTTTTAATTAAATATCCCTGTAATAAATCTCTTTGGGATTTTTCATCATCGACTATAAGAAGTTTGATATTTAACATATTTTAAGAAAAAAAATAAATCATGGTTTGTATATATAAAAAAACCCGCCATTTAGGCGGGTTTCGAAAATTTATGCTCATTAATTATCTGAGTTGATAAGCAGCCTGACACCGGCATTAATTTGAATAACGCCAATATTTTCACCAATTGGATAATCCACATCCTGATAAGCAGCAGATTTATCATCAATCGTATTAGTGTGATAATCAGCTTCTAAATATAAGCCGCTGTTATCAGCCGTATAATAAAAAACACCCAGCCCTAATCCAAATGCCAAACCCGGATCGTATGATAACTCACGGAAACGGCGTCCGTTTTCACTATTCTCAACAAAAGTACTGAATTTTGCAATATCCATTCCAATTGTTGCTTTTATAAAAGGGACCAAGTTGGAGTTTCCTTCAAAAAGATATTTTCCATAAATAGCCGGACTGAACAAGTGATGATTGTGAGTTGTTTCTTCTTCAATATCTATCTTAAACTTGTCATAATTAAAATTAATACCCAAAACCAATTTCTGTGTAAGGAAATACCCGAAATCAAAACCTATATTCCAGCCATTTCCAGGCGGGCGATCAATAATATCATCAGGACTTCCATCAAAATCACCTGTCTGCCAGTCTGTTATACCACCAGAGGGAACCGCCAAACCACCATACAGGGCTAGTTCGAGAACATAATTGCTTTCATCTTCATCAATTTCATCCTGAGCTACCAGTACGCAATTGCAGAATAAAAACAGAAAAACCGCAGTTAGGACTGAAGTTTTTTTCATGAGCATATCCTCATATATAAAAAAGTTATCTTTCCATAATAGACGTTTACACCAGCAATATTTGTTTAAAAAATATTGTACCGTCAAATATTGGGTCAAATTAACAGCACCGACTTCCTTTGTCAATAGATTATATCATTACATTTCCACAAAATTGACTGACAATTTCATCTATAAGTTGAACTTAGATAACTATACATATCCTTGAAACCAGACGACAATCTTTTGAAAATAAACCAATCAATAAAGACTCAAAACGGATCTTTCATAAATTGAAAAAATTCTGAAACCGAAAAAGGATTTGACAAATAAGACAATATAATATATTTTAAAGTATTAAAAGGGATCCTCCCCTGCAAAAACGGACAGTCAGTTAAGTTGGTTCTGCCGTTTCTCCAAGTCGA
>CAYPUP010000365.1:0-2619 GCA_964413795.1 uncultured Ignavibacteriales bacterium | reverse complement strand
TAAAATAGTCTCCGGCCCGGTTTCGGCTGAAGTGATATCGACTGATTATAACGGTATGATGAAAGAGGCTGAGAAACTGGCTGAAATAGCTGATAATATTGTCGTAAAAATACCAACCATTTTAGAGGGTCTAAAAGCTATAAAAAGCCTCTCAAATGCCGGAATCTCCACCAATGCCACTTTGGTCTTTTCGCCCTCTCAGGCTTTGCTGGTGGCTAAAGCCGGAGCAACTTATGTCTCTCCCTTTATTGGTCGGCTTGATGATATCTCTCAATCCGGTATGGACCTTATTGAGCAGATTGTAACAATTTATCGGAATTATGTCTTTGATACTGAGGTACTGGTTGCCTCGGTCAGACATCCCATGCACGTTGTAGAATCTGCTTTAATCGGAGCAGATGTAGTTACTATGCCATATGACGTAATTGCCAAACTTATCAAACATCCTCTGACAGATATAGGTCTGGCTAAATTCCTTGATGATTACAAAAAGGCTAATAAATAACAATGATTGAAAGATATACCTTACCCGAAATGGGAGCCCTCTGGACTGATGAAGCCAAATACGGCGCCTGGCTGGAAGTTGAAGTGGAAGCAGCCAGAGCAATGGCTAAGCTAAAAGTTATCCCTTTAAAGGCATTCAAAGTAATCGAGAAAAAAGCCAGGTTCGATGTTAAACGAATCAATGAGATAGAAGTGGAAGTCAATCATGACGTTATTGCTTTTATTAGTTCGGTGGCAGAATTTGTTGGGGAAGAAGCTAAATATATCCATTTTGGCATGACCTCTTCTGATGTTCTCGATACAGCCTTATCCTTAAACTTAAAAAGAGCCGCAGCTATAATCGATAAAAAGATTACAATTGCTCTACGTGAAATTAAAAAGCTGGCTCAAAAACATAAGAAAACTCCCTGTATGGGGCGTACTCATGGTGTTTTTGCCGAACCGACTACTATCGGCCTCAAGTTTGCCATGTGGTTCACCGAACTGGAGCGAAGCCAGGAGAGATTCAGACAAGCCACCGAAGCAATTTCTTATGGTAAAATTTCAGGAGCAGTTGGTAATTTTGCCAATCTTGATCCCCGCATTGAAGCCGCTGTCTGTAAAAAATTGGGTCTTAAACCGGCTGAAGTTTCAACTCAGGTAATTCAGCGAGATCGCCATGCCCAGTTTGTTACCTCTCTGGCAATTTTAGCCTCTTCATTGGAAAAATTTGCTACTGAAATTCGTCATCAGCAGAGAACAGAAGTAGGGGAGATGGCCGAGGGATTCAGCAAAAAGCAAAAGGGTTCATCAGCTATGCCGCATAAAAAGAACCCGATCACGGCTGAACGGATTACAGGTATTGCCCGACTTATGCGCGGATATTCAGTGACTGCCATGGAAAATATTCCCTTATGGCATGAAAGGGATATCGCCCACTCATCAGTGGAGCGGATTATACTTCCGGATTCTACGATTATAATGGATTATTGTCTGCAAAAATTTATTGAACTGCTAAAAGGTTTGACAATTAATGAGAAGCGGATGCTGGACAATATTTATCTCCGCGGAGGAGTTGTTTTTTCCCAGAGGCTTCTTTTAAAACTGGCCGGACCGGTCGGATCAAGAGATAATGCCTACCGTATGGTACAACGAAATGCGATGGCGGCTATGGAAGGAAAAGGGTCGTTTAGAGATTTAATCCGCAATGACCGGGAGATTCATAAGTATCTGAACGATGTTGAGATTGATAAGTGCTTTGATCTAAAATATTACACAAAAAATGTTGATAAAATTTTCAGACGGGTTTTTGCCAGATGATTGTAAGAGACGGCTGGACCTTCATAATTGCCGGTTTTCTTTTAACTATAATTATCCTTATAGGCGCCATAAAATGGGACAGTCGAGGACTGCTTATTTTATCTGCAATCTTTGCCCTTTTGACAATATTTACAGCTTTCTTTTTCAGAGATCCTGACAGGTCATCGCCAAAAGATCCGAAATCTCTGGTAGCCCCGGCCGATGGAAAGATTGTGGCTATTAAAGAAATTGAGAACCATCCCTTTGTCGGCGGTCCGGCAATACGGGTCTCAATTTTCCTCTCGATTTTTGATGTTCATGTTAATCGTGTCCCCGCTGAAGGAACTATTGACTATGTAAAGTATAATCCGGGCAAATTTTTTGCTGCTTTTGAAGAGAAAGCCTCAGAAAAAAACGAACAGACTGAAATTGGTATGACGACCATTACCGGGCATAAAATAGTTTTTTCACAAATTGCCGGTATTATAGCCCGTAGGATTGTTTGTAATCTAAAAGATGGTGACAAAGCAACTAAAGGGGAAAGATTTGGTTTGATTCGTTTTGGATCACGTTCGGATTTAATTATCCCCAAAAATTGTGAACTCAAGGTAAAAATAGGCGACAAAGTCACTGGAGGGGTGACAGAAATTGCTTATTTAAAAGCGGCTGACAGTAACAATCAGGATGAAATAAACGTAGAAAATAATAATGCAGAACATTAGAAATTACAGAGGCATTTTCCCCGGTACTTTTACTATGGGGAATGTCGTATGCGGTTTTCTATCAATACTTTCGGCTTTTGAAGGGAATATTACAACCGCCTGCTGGTTTGTTATA
>CAYPUP010000364.1:0-2630 GCA_964413795.1 uncultured Ignavibacteriales bacterium | reverse complement strand
ACCCGACGATTCTTGGAAGCAGAACTCATCTCATCAGCCATAGCGACAGGTTTGTTTTGTCCGTATGAAACAACAAACAAACGATAAAGAGAGATACCACAATGATCAGCCATATAGAGCTTGCATGATCCGGCTCTCTTCTCACCTAACAAAAGGTTATAGTTCGCTGAACCGGTTTTATCGGTGTGGCCCGCAATTTCGATTACCGAACCGGGGTAGGCGGACATTTTTTCACAACCTTCAAGAATTATTTCTTCCGCGGCGGGGGTCAGGGAATATGAATCAAAATCAAAGTTGACAGTTCCGGTCCAGATAACCTGATAAGTTTCAAAACCGGCGGCTTTGTTAATGGCCAGATCGGTCTTTTCAGATAACTGAACTGCTAATGATTGCAGCTTTTGTAATTCTGCAGCATTGGCGTTGGTTTTGTCGGAAAGGGCATCAAGTTGAGCATTGGTGCGAGTCTCTGATTCTTCAACTTTCTGATTTACATAGTTTTTATTAACACCACAACCGGCGATAATCAGAACCAGTAAAATCATAAAGACTGTCAATATCTTCATTTTTAATTTTCCTTTCATTATTTTTAAATCCACATTCTTACCTATTTAAGAACGTTGTCTATTAAGCAATTCTAACTAAATAATGCAAGTAAAAAAGATCTGGTATTGTCTATTGTTTAACAGCGCCAGCTGTAATACCAGATACAATTCTTTTTTGAAGTATGATAAATATAACTAAAACGGGTATTACAGCAATCGCTGAGCCAGCCATAAGATGCTGCCAGTCAATCGCTTGTTGTCCCTGAAAGTGAGCCAAAGCAACTGGAAGGGTCCGCAATGATTCGCTTGAGGTTAAGATATATGGAAATAGAAAAAGATTCCAATTAGTAAAAAATATTTGAATAGCAACAACGGCAAGTGCTGGTTTGCATAGCGGCATTACAATAGTCATGATGATCCTGAATTCACCTGCGCCATCAACCCGCGCCGCATCCTCCATTGTTGATGGCAGAGATTCGATATACTGCTTAAGCAGAAATATACCAATCGGATTAACCAGCCAGGGTAATATCAATGCCCAGTAAGTATCATATAGCTTCGCTTTTAGCATTAACACATAAAGTGGTACTATCAAAATATGGGCAGGGATCATTAATATAATAATGACGGAAACAAATAATATTTTTGTGAATATTGTCCGATAACGAGCCAAAGCATAAGCTGTCATAAAGCAAAAAAGTATATTTCCAGCGGTTACAATCAAAGCTACAAATGATGAATTGAAAATATACTGCCCCATACTTGAAGTTGTAAAAAGATCATAAAAATTCTTTAAAGTAAAGTTTCCCTGCCATAATTCGACAAACGAACCCAATGACCCGGCCGGCATCAAAGAGACCCTGAACATCCAGAGCAGAGGAAATGCCATAATACCCAAAATCAGGGTTAGAATAATATAATGAATTACCTTTTTTATATATTCTGCTACCATAGAGGTTGCCGTCTCCTCATAAGAAGAAACTGGATTACAGAAAATATCCCAATAATTGCAAAAAGGATGTAGGCGGCTGCTGAAGCGTAGCCAAACTGGAAGGCAGTTGTGACGCCTGTTTTATATATAAAATAAACCATCGAAGCGGTTTCAAATTTTCCTTTGGTCATGACAAATATCTCAACAAAGACCTGAAAAGACTTGATGGTGTTAATTACGATAATAAATAAGGCCACCGGTTTTAACAGGGGGAGAGTGATGGAAAAAAACTGCCTGATGTTTCCTGCTCCCTGAATACGGGCCGCTTCATATAATTCGGAAGGTATTGATTTTAAGCCCGAGAGAAATATAAGCATATAGTATCCGACTGACATCCAAATATCCATAGCCATAATGGAATAGAGAGCTGTGGAACGGTTATACAAAAAACCATTTTCAGGGGTTGAGAACCCAAGCATTGTTGCCAGACCGGCAATGTATCCTCCCCGGTTGTAAAGATTGGTAAATATCAAAGAGATTACGACCAGCGAAGTTATTGACGGCAGGAAATAGCCGGCTCTGAATACACCCCGCCCCTTGAAACGTCGATTGACGAGAACCGCCATGTATAGAGAGATTACGGTAGTGATTGGAACCGTTCCAAAAACAAAAATAAACGTATTTTTTATAGAGGATATAAATTCCTGGTCGGTAATCAATTCCCGGTAATTATCAAATCCGACCCATACAGTGGCATTTCGGGAGATAAGACTATAGTCGGTAAAACCGGTAATCAACGAAAATAGCAATGGGAAAAGCCAGAATACTACAAAGGTTAATATCCAGGGAAGGAGAAGAACAACTGTAGTTAAACGAGTGCTTTGCATTATTTTCTTAATTTACTAATTTTACTTCTGGCATCTCTTAATGTTTCTCCTGGCAACTCACCATTGAACAGAACATCTTCAACTGCATTTTCAATGATTTCCTCAATATAGACCCAATCCGGATCGACCGGAGGATTCTTGCTTAATGTCATCTGTTTGATAAAAGTTTGCAGGTGTACGTTTGATTTAAAATAATCATCTTCCTGAGCAGCGAGGCTTGACGGATTAGCGCTACGATTAGCTTTACAGAATTTCACCTGATTTTCAGGA
>CAYPUP010000363.1:0-2640 GCA_964413795.1 uncultured Ignavibacteriales bacterium | reverse complement strand
TTTGGGATTCCATCTGTTAAATCACCTAAGCCTATAAATAGTATCAAGCGCCAAAATTGAAAAAAGATGACAAGTGTTATCCAGATTGTAAATGAGTACAATGCGGAACTGGAAATATATTTCGAATTTATCTGCAAATCTTATTCTCCGTTTGTAAATGAACTCTAAAATGTGATTACTTTTCCAGAATGTCAAGAAAACAGAATTTTTGTTAACAGAACCCAGAAAAAACAACACGGCCTCATCGTTATCTTATTGTAATTCCATATAGTACAACGACCCAACATCAATTCTTTATATAATTAAATAAATATTATTCTTGTAGATTTTCAAGACAGATATTATCATGATTTAAAATCGCTTAAAAATCCTACTTTATTAATGACTATTTTATATAAAATATGGCAGATAAATAGGCAGATTTATCATTTTTCTCTTTTAAATTATTCAACAATTCATTATACTATAATAGTCTGTAAAAAATAACGATACTTTCCAAGTACTACAACGTTGCGGGCGGCAAGTCTGTGCTGATGAAGTTGAAAAAAATCAAAATAAAATATAAACTCTCGCGGAGGTCTATGTGAAAAAGGGACTCTTAACGGCTGTTTCTATGCTGGTTTGCCTGTTATTGGCTGGGACTGCTTTTTCAGGTCAGATTGTCACACTCAAAGACGCAATTTCTCATGCATCTGTGACTGATTTGAATCAGGATGGCATAAAAATCAATATGGGCATCGGAAAAGTTGAAATTTCTGAAATCTTAACTGAACGAGGAGGTTTTTCACTACTAACTTTCAATGGCTGCGCCCGCTCTCAAGAATTAGGCCGGCCCAATCTTCCTCTAATGAACCGACTGGTTTCAATTCCTTTTGGATGCGAATTGAATGTTGAAGTGGTCAATTTTGACACTGAAGAAATTAAATTGTCTGATTATAACATTATCAACCCTTTGATGCCGGTTCAGCCATCGGTATCAAAATCAGATGATCCGGCTTCAATTCCGTTTGAATACAATGATGCTTCTTATACTTCGAATTCATATTATTCCCTGCCTTTAGTTAAAGCGGAAGTCTTGGGAACAATGCGATCCGTTCATCTGGGTTTAATTTCAATTTCACCGGTGCAGTATAATCCGGTTGAGAATATTCTGATTATATATAAAAATATTGAAGTACGGATAACTTATAATCACCCTGACTGGACAGCTACCCGGGAAGCAAAAGATAAATATTATTCTCCAGCCTTCGATGTAGTTTATGATAATATATCAAACTATTCCCAACAGGAGAAGAATTCACGGGCAGATCTGGTTAAATATCCCATCAAATATGTAATTATTTCTCATCGTATGTTTGAAGCTCAATTGCAGCCATTTATAGAATGGAAAACCAAAAAGGGATTTAATGTAGTTGTGGCTTATACCGATGTTATCGGTTCAACAACTTCACAGGTTAAATCATATATACAGGGGTTGTACAATGCCGGTACTCCGGAGAATCCGGCTCCATCATTTGTATTGTTTGTTGGTGATGACCAGCAGATACCGGCTTATACCGGCTATAGCGGACACATTTCCGATCTCTGGATGTGCGAATTCACCGGGGATAATTTTCCGGAAATTTACTATGGTCGTTTTTGCGCTCAGAGTCCCTCATTATTACAGCCACAAATTGACAAAACTCTCGAATATGAACAATATCTTATGCCCGATCCCAGTTATCTGGAAGAGGTTACTCTGATTTCTGGGGTTGACGGCACCTATGCCAGCACTTATGGCAACGGCCAGATTAACTATGGTACAAATTATTATTTTAACGCCGCTCACGGCATCGTAGATCATACCTGGCTTTACCCTGCTTCAAATGGTTCCGGGGTTGATGCTGCCATTATACAAACCGTACAGAATGGTGTTGGATTAATGAATTATACCGCTCACTGCGGCCATACTGAACAATCCGATCCAAACTTTAATACTGCTGATATTGCTGCCTTAACAAATAACCATATGTATCTATTAGGTATTGGCAACTGCTGCCAGGCAAATACCTTCGGCTCTGATTTCGGCTCTACACCTTGCTTTGGTGAAGCTTTTCTTCAGAAAGCCAACGGTGGTGCTATCGGTTACATAGGCGGAACTAACTCCACCTATTGGGATGAAGATTACTGGTGGGGGGTTGGTAATGGTCCGGTAGTTGGTGCAGGTCCAACTTATGTACAGACTGGACTCGGTGCCTATGATGGCCTTTTCCATGATCATGGGGAAGCCTTATTAAATCACCATATTTATAATGATGCAATTATTTTCAGAGGGAATTTGGCTGTTACTGAAGCAGGTAGTTCCCGCACTGCTTATTACTGGCAGATTTATTGCCTTATGGGTGACCCCTCAATTATGACCTATTTGGGTGTTCCGGCAGTTAACAATGTCACTCACTCAAGTGCTATTGTTTTTACCTCGCCAACAATTACCGTTGACGCCGATCCTTATTCTTATGTTGGCATTTCTGTAAATGGGGTTTTACACGGCGCCGGCTTTGTAGATGAAACCGGAACTGTCGAAATTGAATTGGTTCCATTCACTCAACCTGATATTGCTGATATTGTAATCACCGGTCAAAACAAACAACCATATATGTC
>CAYPUP010000362.1:0-2651 GCA_964413795.1 uncultured Ignavibacteriales bacterium | reverse complement strand
GTGTTACTGTAGTATATGATAATTAATTAAGATATTTCTAAAAAATAAAAAACCGGCGGCAGTACATGCCACCGGTTTTTTTTGTGTTCATTTGAGATTTATTTTAACAAGAGCATTCTTTTGACAATACTCATATCTTCGGTATTCAAACGATAAAAATATATCCCACTTGAAACGGGGTTGTTGTTATAATCTGTACCATCCCAGACAACCTGGCTAAATCCACGAGGCATGGTTTTGTTGATGAGCGTCTTTATTACCTGACCTGTTACATTAAATACCGAAATAGTAACATAAGTACCCTCCGGGAGGAAAAACTCAATGGTCGTATTTGGATTGAAAGGATTGGGATAGTTCTGATTAAGGACAATTTCTTTGGGTAATGGAGCTTCTGATACCCGATTTACAATCGGCTCCAAAGCATCAAGTAAGGCCTGTTTACCGGCTCCTTTGTTGCTGCAGTCAACTAATGCGGCATAAATCTGAGCGGCAAAATCAGGGCTCGTTTGTTTTAACAGGGTCAGGTAATCTTTGTTATTTTCAGGTGTAAAGACAATCTGAGTACGACCGAAGTTGTCCGAGATGCCGCAAATGTCGTGAGCTTCAACAATACCATTGCCATCGGCATCGGCATAAGTAGCTCTTACAACATCCCAACGGTAGGTAGGTTTCATTCCCCAGATAAGACTGGCACCATCGGGGCGCATCGGACCAGTATCCTGCCAGAATATCCCCAGGGGTAGAATATCGCGTTCATCAACAATGCCATTGTTGTCAGTATCACCGGGATAGACGACCGGGCCAATTTTAATATCAAAAGTATGTGAAGCTCCAAGCGGAACACCTCTACCACTCGCAATATCGGCTCCAAGAGTAACTGAAATATTGTCAAGGGGCTTAAAATTCCCATAAAAGCTTTCAATTGTAAAATAATGATTTCCAATTGTATATCTTAGAAGAAGACTATCGCTCAGGAGGCTTTCAAAAGATGTATTGGGATCAAGAGTAAAGAAATCAAGAACATCATTAAACCAGATCTGAATAGGTTGGTTCATGAGGAAATCATCGTATTCCGCTGAAAAAGTTGTCAAACTGTCAAACGTAAATTCCTGAGTTTGCGCTTTTACTGAATAAGTTACTAAGAAGCTGATTATTAAAAGAAGAAAGCAAATTTTCTTACCATTATCAATATTCATATTTTACTCCATTTTAAGAGTCTGGTTGATAAATAAATGATCTTTTCAAACTCTATTTATTGCAGCACTTTCATACATATAATAAATAGATAAAATAACTCAATTATAATTTGTAAAAAAACATATATTGAAAGATAGTTTAAAAAATATGGTTGTCAACTTTATCTATTAATCGGATTACGGCGAGGAAAGGACAAAACCCGATTCACCAACAGCCACAAAACGAGTTGCATTTCCGGCTACCCCATAAAGATGTAACAGGTCAGTAGAAAGGCCTACTTCCCAGGTATCAGCATCAGTGGAATTGATAGAAAGGGTAAGGATGTAGGATGAGTCGGAGCTTATAATTGATTCGCTTCCAACAGCAACCCACCGCGATTTATTCCAGGCTATAGCTTTGAGGTTATAATCAGTATCGATAGTCTCTGAATCCCAGGTAAACCCGCTCCCTGAACGGAGAATATCTCCCTGGCTGGAAACAATTACAATCTGATTGTCTGATGCTGCAATTGAATTGAGATCATTAGTATTTCCCGATGTTTGTTTAAACCAGTTAGTTCCATTACTGTTGGACGCCAGAATGGTGCCATCTTCGCCGCAGGCAACGAAAATGTCACCGGTCCAGGCAACATCAAGAAGCATCTTATTGGTAACTGGTGAAGCTACTGAATCCCAGACAACCCCGTCCATTGAACGAATAATTCTTCCAGCATCACCGACAGCAATATATTCTGAGCCGGAAGATACCAGAGCGTTAAACTGGGCATCATAACCTAAATTTGAACTTCCCCATATAATTCCACCGGTAGACCAGCAATAAACACCATTTTCTCCAACTGCCATAAAATAGTTGTCATAATTAGTAATACCATGCAGGTCGGTTGTGGTTCCTGATGACCACCTTGTCCATAAAAGGCCGTCATCAGATTTCAGAATCGTGCCGTTATCTCCCACGGCAATATAAACAGAATCGTCGGCTGTTACATCATTAAGAGTATCGCTGGGTCCGCTGGGTTCAATTGTCCAATCGTTAGCAGCTGGTGCACTGAGAAAGGTTCCGTTCAGACCGACAGCAATAAACTGGCTGCCATCCCAGTAAACATCGCGGAGGTGATCCCGATCACCGGAATTGGTAAAAGTCCAGTTTATAAGATCGCTGGAATAAAAAATCATTCCATTTTCACCAACAGCAACAAATTCCGACCCGTTTGTTTCCAAGCCCAGGAAATAAGAACGGGTTCCGGCTACCTGTACCTGCCAGGCCTTATCATTATCAGATCGAGTGATAATAGATCCTTCCTGCCCAACAGCAACAATCAGAGTGTCATTAGCATAAATATCGTAAAGAACCAAGGCTGGCGGATCATCTATTAATTCCCATGTTAATCCATCCTCAGATTCGAGAATGACGTTAGATCCGGCCACATAACAGCCATTGTCGGTTGAAATAACACT
>CAYPUP010000361.1:0-2656 GCA_964413795.1 uncultured Ignavibacteriales bacterium | reverse complement strand
AATCAACTAACTTGTCGGTGGTGGAAGGACCATCATCGTTTTTTCTTATTTCCTGGGCAAAGCCAACCGAAAAGAGAAAAGCACCGGCCAGAATTACATAAATAAATATTGATATTTTTCTCATAAAAACCTGTATTTATAAATCATATATCTGTTTCATTATTATCGACCCGGCTACGGCGGCATTTAACGATTCAACTTTCCCGGAATGGCTTATCCGAAGAATTACAGTGGCAATATTTAGAATCTCCAAGGATAAACCGTCCGCTTCAGAACCGATTATCAACAGGCGGGGAGACCCTTTTTGGATTTTTTCCCAACTTTCACTCCAACTGGTACCATCAATTGCAGCCGCAACAGCAATTGCTTTTGTTTTATTAATAAATAATCCCAGTTCTTTCAGGTTCACTTTGCATATTTTTAATCCAAATACAGCCCCGGCAGTTGATCTGATCACTTTTGGTGAAAACACTTCCACACAATCTCCACATAGTAAAATCATGCCAAAATTAAAGGCCAATGCTGTTCGCAGCAGTGTCCCCAGATTTCCCGGGTCGGATATATTCTCACATACAAGTATATTACGATAATTTTTAGGATAAGGTTCTTTTAGATTTTGATCCGGGATTTCAAAAACGCCCACAATTCCCTGTGGGGACTGGGTATCGCTGATTGCGGTCATTTGGGATAAAGAAATCTGGGTAGTTTTGATATTCTTCCTAATAAACTTGTCTAAAACAGAGAAACCTCTTTCTGAAAGGAGAACGGGAGTATAATATACACTTGATGGAAAAAAACCATGCCTGAGGGACTCTTCCATAAGGCGGATACCCTCGGCTATAAACATTTTGGTAGTATTTCGCCCCTTTTTGGTAAGCAAGGATTTTACATTTTTTAATTCCATCCTGGAGAGCGGCATTGTATTATCCCTTAAATAATGTATTTGGTTAATGAACCTACTTGGATAACGGATTGGCAAGTGAAAATTATTTTATATACTCTTTTCTTTCTGATTATTACAACTATCTCAGCCACTGGGAATTCAGATAAAATCAGGGTTGGTGGATTGGATGGATTAGATCCTTATGATGCCAGCCCACCTTATGAGGTAAAACTGGCGCTATCCGGTGGAGGGGCAAGAGGGCTGGCTACAATTGGCGTATTGGAGGCTTTTGAAGAAAAAGGAATTTCCGTTTCGGCCATTGCCGGAACATCAATTGGCGGAATTATAGGAGGCCTATATGCCTCCGGCTATACTCCTGATCAATTGAAAAGTGTTGCGAACAGATTAGATTTCAATAATCTATTTTCTAACACACCGGCTCGCTCAACCATGTTCCAGACTCAGCGAAGAGAACGGGGGAGAGACCTTTTAAATATCAGATTCAGAGGAATTGTTCCGGTCATTCCTCAAGCCTGGACTGCCGGTCAAAAACTGACTGAGCTGCTGACCCAGCTTACCACCGAAGCGACCTATTTATCTGCAGGTGATTTTAGCAGACTTCCCATCCCCTTTGCCACCGTGACAACCGATATGGTAACGGGTAAAGAAGTAGTTCTAAACAACGGCTCTATTGCTGATGCCATGCGGGCAACGATGGCTTATCCTCTCGCTTTTACCGGATTAGAGATGAATGGCAAGCTGTTAATGGACGGTGGGATGGTCAATCCGATTCCGGTTAAAATTGTCAGGCAATTAACTCCCGATAATAATTTCGTTGTAGCCATCAATACTACTTCGCCTCTGGTTGAGAAGGAGCGGCTGGTAACTCCGGTTGATATAGCAAACCAGGCCACCTCGATTATGACCGCTGATAATCTTTTACGGAATTTAAGGGATGCCGATTTTGTTATCTCCCCGGTGAGTGATAATATCCAGACGGCTGATTTCAAATTTATTGATACCATTATTAATCATGGCCATCTTGTCGGTCAGGCTGCTGCCGAAAAAATTATAGTGAAACTTCAACACTTAAACGATAGCCTGATTTATTTTTTTAGTGAAATTAATCTCAATGATGAGTTGTCCGGTAACAGGGCTGATTTTGAAAAAGAGTTTTTGAATCAGTCACTCACTTATTATGAGCTTGTTTACCGCTTAAAAGAAATTTGTAAAAGACATGGCTTATACCAGCTGGATGCTGCTTTCGAAAACAGGTTGAAATATGATATCAATTCGACTGATATGATTTTGTCGTTAAATGGCTTCTATCATTTAAAGATGAGTGAGTATGAATTTGCTTTCGAAGGGAATAAAGCCTTTAATGATTCCACTTTATTGGCCGAGATAAATCTGACTGATTCATTAATTACTCCCGAGAATATCAAGAAGGGAATCGAGAATATTAAAGACTTTTATCATCAGTTTAAATATGATCTGGTTAACATTAAAGAAGTAAAGATAGAAAGCGTTAATAAAAAAATCTCCTTTGACATCGATGAAGCTATTGTAAAAGATGTCCGGATCGAAAAAACCAATCGCACCCGCCACTGGTTTATCAGGTTATTATTCCCAATTAAAATAGGCCAACCCTATTCCACCCGACTGGCGGCGCAGGGTATTAATAATATCTATGGAACCGACCTGTTCGATAGGGTGACGATTGATCTTGTTCCCGATCAGGGGGAAGCCGTTGTTTTAATCAGAGTGGAAGAG
>CAYPUP010000360.1:0-2665 GCA_964413795.1 uncultured Ignavibacteriales bacterium | reverse complement strand
ACATTCCGATGCCGATGTTCTCCTTCATGCCATTATGGATGCTCTTTTAGGCGCCGCTGGATTACCTGATATTGGACAGCAATTCCCTTCCGAGGATCCATCATATAAGGATGCTGATTCGGCGGTTTTGCTAAGCCGAGTTAATGAAATAATTCGCAAAGCCGGGTTCAGGAAAATTATTAATATCGATGCGACAATAATTGCCGAACATCCGAAGATGTCACCTCACATAGAAAAGATGCGAAAGGTAATATCGGAAATATTAAGAATTAAATCTGATCTGATTAATATTAAAGCAACCACGACAGAAAAGTTAGGTTTTACCGGAAGGGAAGAGGGGATAGCCGCTATGGCTGTCTGCCTTATAGAATGCAATGTATGACAGTCCGACACAAGTTACTGAGTGGCTTGATCTGATATTTTCCTATGGTTCAGGATGGGTTTATTTAGCACTGTTCATTGCATGTTTTATAGAAAATATCTTTCCACCTTTTCCGGGAGATACTTTTATTGTAGTTGCCGGAGGCTTGATTGCCGCCCAGCGATTGGAACCAGTGATGTCAGCATTTTTAATTTTAGCTGGGGGATTGGCCTCGGTTATGATCATGTTCTCATTTGGTCGGAGATATGGCCGTGATTATTTTATGAAGAAAAATTACAAATATTTTTCTTCAGATGATATTATAAGATTTGAAAATAGTCTTCCCAAGTGGGGGGCGTTGCTTCTGATATTTTCCCGGTTTGTTGTTGGATTTCGTTCGATTATAGCCGTTGGAGCCGGGATTGGGAAATTTCATTCGTTTAAAATGTTTTTTTATTCCCTGATTTCATATATTTTATTTTCAGGAATGCTTTTATATCTGGGGTATTCTCTGGTTGAAAATTATGACCGGATTGCTTACTACATTAAAACATATAATACAATAGCCTGGCCCCTGATAATCGGATCGTTTTTAGTTATTATTGTCTGGAAAATTATTAAGGTGAGGAAGAAAGCCCAATGAAAGTTCTTTTGTTAGCCGGTGGAGAATCCTCGGAAAGAGAGGTTTCGCTCAAGACAGGTAAAGCTATTTATGAAGCCTTAATGCGTTTAGGACATAAAGTATTGGCTGTAGATCCCTGCACTGGACAAAATTTGATCGAGAACAGCCAGTTCGTTATCCCGGCCATCTCTGGAAACCATAAGAATATCTTACTTATCAAATCCGGAAGATATACTCTGACGGAACAGAATTTAGCCAATGACTATAATGATGTGGAAGTTGTCTTTAACGGACTTCATGGCGGATATGGGGAAAACGGAAGAATGCAATGCCTTTTGGATCTGGCCGGTAAAAAATATACCGGATCAGGAATGACCGCCTCAACCATAGCTATGGACAAATCAATAACCAAACATCTGGCCGCCTCGGAACATATCAATACTCCCAGATGGGCACTATGCAAAGTGGAAAAAGGAAAGATAGAAAAAGACCTGATAGAAAATATCACCGCCTATTTTAAGCCTCCCTTTATTGTCAAACCTAACGACGGTGGATCAACGGTTGGCTTAACAAAGGTCATTAGCTATGATCAACTTGAAGACGCACTTAAAATAGCTTTAAAAGAATCCCCTAATATACTTGTCGAAGAATTTATTGCCGGCCGTGAAATGACCGTCTCTGTTTTAAATGGGGATGCTTTGCCTGTTGTTGAAATCAAACCGATTAGCGGCCTTTATGATTATGAAGCAAAATACACAAGCGGCAAATCGGAATATTTTGTTCCAGCCGATATTCCTGTCGCAGTTACTGAATCTCTCCAAAGCAATGCCCGTACTGTTTACAACCTGATTGGGGCAACAGGGTTAGCCCGGGTTGATTTTATTTTGAATGAAGACAACAAGCATTATTTTCTTGAAATAAATACTCTTCCCGGGATGACATCGTTATCGCTGGCTCCGATGGCTGCAAAAGCTGTCGGGATAAATTTTGATCAGTTAATACAAAAACTTCTGGATGCGGCTAAAAAATAGATTGGAGTCATTCTGGAAAAGTTAAAACCAAAAGCGGTTATTTTTGATCTCGGCTCTACGTTGATAGATTACGAATTCAGCTCTTGGAATGAGATAGGTAACAGATGTGTTACCAATACCTGGAAGTTTATGAAAAAAGAGGGATTTAGTGTCCCCTCAGAAGAGGAATATATCAATCGATTTAACCTGATAAAAGAGGGTTACAGTCAACATGCTCAGGAAACTTTCGAAGAATGGACTGTCCCTGAGGTAACGGTAAAATTTTTCAAAGAATTAAATATCGAATATGATGATAAACTTATTGATAGATTTTTCCTCTCTTTCTACCAGCTTATTGGTGAGATGTTGTATTGTTATGATGACACCATTGTAACCTTAACAAAAATCAGAAATAGATTTCCTGTAATTGGATTAGTATCAAATACTATATTTCCGGAAGAAGCCCATATAGGAGAACTGAAAAAATTCGGCATTATACCTTTTCTTGATTTTAAAATATTCAGCTCAACCTTTGGAGTGCGTAAACCTCATGCTGATATATTTTATCACGCCGCAAACATGGCCGGATATGCCCCAGCGGAATGTGTATATATAGGGGATAGATATCAGGAAGATATCGTTGGTCCCAAACGAATCGGGATGGCGGCTATT
>CAYPUP010000359.1:1767-2680 GCA_964413795.1 uncultured Ignavibacteriales bacterium | reverse complement strand
TACTATTGTTCGTGAATGGGTGCGACCGTGAAGAAGTTTATTATTGCCATAATATTTGCTATTCTGGTAGTTGTAACAGCACTTGTGATCAGTAATGTTCCCCAGCCGTTACCACCATCAGAAATAGATGACATTAATTATGAAGCGGGCAAAGTACAGCTCTTAATTGATACAAGTGCGACCTTGCCTGTCGTATCAAATGAAAAACATGAAAGTCGAAATAACAAACCTTATATTGTTATCGACAAATACGCCAATAGATTATTCTTGCGTAAGGCAGACTCTGTAATACTGGAGGCGCAATGCTCCGTTGGTTCCGGAGGTGAACTTGCTGATTCCCTGACAGGCCGCAGGTGGAAATTTGATACGCCATCGGGTATTTTTGTCGTAAGTTCGATGATTCCTAATCCATGGTGGAGAAAACCCGACTGGGCATTTATCGAAGAAGGCCAGACAGTGCCAAAAAATGAAACAGAACGTTTTGACAATGAAATGATGGGTGCCTATGCCATCGGTTTTGGCGATGGGTTTTTTATTCATGGAACGATTTATGAAAGGCTTTTGGGAGTAGCTGTTACTCATGGCTGCGTGAGGATGGGTGCTGAGGATATTGAGCGGTTGTATAAAAACATAAAAATAGGGACAAAGATTTATGTTTTTTAAATTTTTTACATGGAAAACCGTATTGCAATCTTCTTTCTGTCTTTTATTATTGATAAGTTTTATTTTCAATAATTCCCTGGTTAGTGAATCCTGGGCCGGCAATTCAACTTTATCTGATAATTCTAATTCACTAAAAATCAATAATACGCCCTCTCTGGTATTGAATTTGAAGCATAATAATATATCTGTACAATTAGGTGATATAATTCTACGTGAGTATACTATAACGGTATTAAGTGACAGTGATTCT
>CAYPUP010000359.1:0-1757 GCA_964413795.1 uncultured Ignavibacteriales bacterium | reverse complement strand
AAAATATAATTCAAATCAGACTGCTGTTTTGACGATAAAAGGGGTTCATTTAATATCAGCAGCAGAGAAATTATCTAAAGTTGAAATGGATATAATATCCGTAGAAACTTACACAACCTCCGAAAAGATCCAAAGATATATTCCGGCTAAAATGGTTCTTGAGATTAGTGACGGCTTATATATTTACATTGAAGCTGAATGCCCCAATGCCCAAACGATTCGTCGGGAGCAGGTTAAAGATTTTTTTAGAAGGATTTGGAACAAATTGTCCTGGAATAGCTCCATTTATATTCGTCTTTCCTCTGATGATGCCATGTCGCTGTATGGAATCTCCAAAAGCGAACCCATTATTTTAATCAATCCTTAGTTCTGAAGCCAGGCTATCATTTGGGTGTCGTAGTATTTGTGATGGATTGAAAAAGTCATGTAGTTTATAAATACATAGCTCCATCTATTAATCGGGCGACACAAGGCCGCCCTCTACGCTGACTTTACAAAGTTACCGCGTAGCGACGGGGCTTGTCTCCGTCGTTATTTTTTGCTGTAAGAAGTTTTTCAACAAGCCCTTCATGATTTATTTATGATTCAATAAAAAAGGCAGGATCGATATGTGATCCTGCCCAACTCGGAAAATATAATTCTTACTGACCCAATGCTGAAGTGCAATTTGGGCACTTGGTTGCTTTGATGCTGATAATCGAGAAGCAATGGGGGCATTCCCTGGTAGTCGGTTCGGCAACCGGTGCCGGAGCCTCTTTTTTCAATCTGTTCATATTCTTGATGACAATAAATATGGCAAAGGCAACGATGAGGAAACTGATTACGGTGTTAATAAACAATCCATAATTAAGAGTAACCGCTCCGGTAGCCTGGGCT
Organism: uncultured Ignavibacteriales bacterium; assembly: GCA_964413795.1. Classification (GTDB taxonomy): domain Bacteria; phylum Zixibacteria; class MSB-5A5; order GN15; family FEB-12; genus DAOWMZ01. The sequence continues at coordinate 881 of CAYPUP010000359.1, read as the reverse complement.
TCAGCCACAGTCGCATAAACAGCCGGTCCGGTGGCAGCATCCTTCAAAACAAAAAACAAATTTGCAAAATCAACATTGCCCAGCAAAAGGCCGATAGGAGGCATGATAACATCCGCCACCAATGATTTTACAATCGTACCAAAAGCAGCGCCGATAATGATACCGACCGCCATGTCCATTACATTACCTTTGACCGCAAATTCTTTAAATTCTTTTACCATTCCCATAAACACTCTCCTAAAGTTTAATTCTCCTGCAAATAGATTCTACCAAATGTGACAGTAAAATAGAAATTGAATGATTGCAAATAAAGTCTTTTTTTGAAGCGGAATATCTGCCCATGGGTTCCATCAATCTGAATCTTTTGTAACAGCTCATAATACAAGAAGTTATGAGTAGGGAAATTATGGTAAAAGATCCATAATTAGCTCACTTATCATTCTGAAATCTCTTAATTATCTGTAATTGGATAAATATTATCCATTATTAATTTTGCCCTATGCTCATGGTCAACCTGGAAAAGTTGCTCCTTCTCGATTACCACCGTATATGGGAAAATTCCAGGATTAAAAATTTTACTCAATTTCCAGCCTGTTCCTTGCAAAAGATCCCGCATTTCATCGGGGGAGACCAGCAGATAATCAAAATAAGGAGTTTTCATTTTTTTATGGCGAATACGAATTCTTATCTGTCCAGCCATCCGTCCTTTTTTTTGTTCTGCTTATGATACCATAGACGGGCCGATTCTTTAGTTGTGTATGGATTCCCACTCTCGGGGCATGTTGAAAAACCTTCTAAAACAAATAATAACGACGGAGACAAGCCCCGTCGCTACGCGGTAACTTTGTAAACCCGCGTAGGGAGCGGCCTTGTGTCGCCCG
>CAYPUP010000358.1:0-2698 GCA_964413795.1 uncultured Ignavibacteriales bacterium | reverse complement strand
ATAGAGAAAAAGTGGGTTTTAGGAGAAAAGTTGGAGTCTATGAATTATAAGGGTTCATAGATGGAATAGTTGCGAATCTTACACTTGCGAATCATCTCTATCACCTCTGGCCAGACCTGAGCATGGTATTTTCTATACTCATCCAGTTTTCCGGATCTGATTTTAATTACTGAACCACATCGTTTCATTCCATCCTCCTGTTATTTTTTTAAATTTCCTCATATTTACCCAACCGAAGTGGATAAACTCCATATTTGCGTACCAGTTTGACCGCATAATCATAACTTTCAGCGGAGATATTGTGTGGAACAGAGTGGTCGGACTGAAATATCTAACCACCTCCCCTGGCGGCATTGAGTTTGTGCAGAACCGCATCCTTAATTTCTTTTTTATTATTTCTTGCCCACAAGGTTACATCCATGTTACCAACAAAGGCAAGGCGATGTCCAAATTGGTTTCTGAGTTTAACCACATCCAGACCAGATTTGGCCTCCAATGGATTATATCCATCAATACCTGCTTCAATGAAGTCATTATAAATCTCAGTGGCATTGCCGCAACCATGATAGATTACCGGGAGATGATAACTATGGAAGAGTTCACCGAGACGTTTAACCACTGGTTTAAATACCTTCCGCCAGTATTTTGGCGAAAAGAGCATTCCTGAAGTATAAGCCACATCACCCCAGATATACATCCCGGAAAGCATTCCATCGGCTGCCTTAATCTGGGCCTCACCAATCTTATACATAAAATCTCCAATACGTTCCACAAATCGGGCAATAACCTCTGGTTCTAAAGCCATCATTTCCAAACCATGTTTCATTCCGATAATCCGCCATAGGGTTTCATGTCCTTCACAGACACTCCCGAACACAGGGATACCTTTATTTACTTGTTCCTTGACACGGTTAACAAATGAGGGAATGTTGCGTAAGTAACTGTCTCCGACACAGTTAATCTGGTCATCACCGACAGAGAAATAACGTCGGTCATCCCAGGGGTCATCAAACTTGAAGTTTTGAATTTCTTTCACGGTTTGAGTGTCCCAGGAGAGATAAGCCGGCATCGGGTCGGCGAATTTTTTGCGAATAACACACTCAAACCCGGTGCAAACAGTAACCTCCTCTTTATCCTCTTTAATTATTTTAAAGGGTTTGATGTGCGGGTCCATATTAGGTTCGAGAACAATATAATCTAAGTCATAGTACTGATAAGGGTCAGCATCGTCCTGAAGTCCAAGTTCCTGGCGCCATCGCTTAAGAAAACTACCCCAGAAGAAATCGCTGATTGGCACGCGGTCACCTTCCCGACACTTCAGCGCAGATGAAACTCGGGTCACTTTTGCTTTCCAATCATTCCTCATAAATTAGCCTTTTGCCGTATCAAGCATAGCAATAATATTCTCCGGGGGAACATCAGCCATAATATTGTGAATCTGATTGAAGACAAAACCGCCTCCCGGGGCAAATATTTCTATCTGCTCTTGAACATGTTTCTTTATTTCTTCCGGAGTAGCACTCCAGAGGATTTTTTGCGTATCACAGCCACCTCCCCAGAATGTGATATATTTTCCAAATTCATCTTTTAGTTTTTTGGGGTCCATATTCGCCGCCGAGGTCTGAACCGGATTGATAATATCAACCCCGATCTCTATAAGGTCGCCAATAACCGGATAGATGCTACCGCAACTGTGCAGAAATACAAATATATTAGAATTATCCTTAATAAAGCGATAAATCCTTTTATGCCTGGGTTTAAAGAAGTGCCGATACATTTCTGGTGAAATCTGCATCCCTGTTTGCATCCCGAGGTCATCGCCCATCCGAAGGATATCAATGGAATTCCCAACTGCCTGAATTACCTTCCTAAGATTATTGATATGAATTTCAGTGAGCATATCCAAAATCTTCTCGGCTTTATTAGGTTCGCCTGAGAGTATCATCAAGAAATTATCATTTCTACAGAGCATCTGCCCCCATTCAAGCAAGTTTCCGCCAAACCCCATCATTATCGCGCGCTCGGTAGCATTTCTTGCTTTAATTACTGCTTTACTCAGCCACTCCCAGTAATTATTCTCCTTATATTTATTCCAGGGTGGGCAGGCCAAATAGGCCCAGATGACCTTAGCCATTTTTGCTTGCAGCTCTTTTGTTGTTGCCGGAATATTGCCATCAGCCAGGGGGTAACAGCATTGCTCAAAATAGAGACATCCATCAGGCATAATTCCAATAAGGGTGCCATCAGCATCAAACAACTCTAATCTCTTTTTCTCTTTGTTGTAAGTAGGGTTAAACCAGAGCGGAACTTTACAATCACTGCCATCAGGTAGTTTCCAGTCCTTCCATAAAGACAAATCCTGGGTGAGAAGATTACCCAGGTCCACCGCATCAATCTGAAATCTGTCAAGAATCTCCTCATCCGGATAGGCTAATTGTTGAATTAAATCATACATCCTTGCAGGTTTCTTAAATCCGAGTTTTTCTTTTAATTTATTGTAAGCGATAGCCATAATTCCACTTGATTCCATTGCTCCTAAGTCAAGAGGTATCCTATCAGGTTCTCGATGTTTAATAGCGGTAAGAACTCTTTCCCTTGAAGTTGTCATTCAAACCTTCCGAATTGATAAAAAGCCTTAATGCCCTTCTCCAGTAATCAACGCTTTCCTTTAGGTCATCCAAAACCTGATATTCGGCAG
>CAYPUP010000357.1:0-2699 GCA_964413795.1 uncultured Ignavibacteriales bacterium | reverse complement strand
CCTCGAAGACCTCCGCCCGTCACCCTCGAAGGCCTTTAATCCCCGATTAAGGCCTTCGGGGACGGATCCAGTAAAAAAAAGTGAAAAAAGTACGCAACTATTTCTGAAGTCTGACGATAATCTTTATGGAAGGACGTGTTCCGCTTGGGGGACACTAAAATTAAAAAGTATTCCAAAGGGATGCAGCAACGAATCGGCTTAGCACAGGCTATGATGCCCAATCCCGATGTTCTTCTGCTCGATGAACCTACTGATGGAGTCGATCCAATCGGAAAGATTGAAATCAGAAAAGTACTTCAGCATATTCGAGAAGAGGGAAAATCTATTGTCTTGAATTCTCACTTATTATCTGAGGTTGAATCAGTCGCTGACCGGGTAGCAATATTGTCTCGTGGAAAAGTGGTTCGGATAAATACTATGGATGAAATGACTGTCAAAAAATCACAATATGAAATAGAAGCCGACATCGGTAATATGATAATCAAAATACCTAAAGAAATTGGAATGATTCTCAAACTATCCACCAAAAAACTGATTGTCGAACTGACTGAAGATGATAAGATAAATTATGTTATCGACGAACTCCGCCATAAAAAGATTTCGATAAAATCTGTCAAGCCCTCCAAAATATCGCTGGAGCAGTCCTTCATTGATACTATCAGCTTCTCTACTTCTGCGGCTGAAAAGGGGGAACCGTTATGAGAGGAATGATCCATGATACCTTTATGGAGATGATCGACCGTAAGATTATCTGGATGTATCTGATTGTGACTTTGATTGCTTTGGCGATTATTTTCTCAGCCAGTTCTCTGTCGGCGAAAATTGAAATTAACGGGCAGATGCAGGATGATCCTTTTGGAAATATAATTGAAACTGCAGCTATAAAAGGAATCGGGAGCCATTTAAGTTTTATGATCTTTTTGGCTGTGTTTGCTTCAGCCGGATTGATGCCCAATATGCTTATCAGGGGAAGAGCCGAATATTATCTCTCCAAACCCCTTTCAAGAACATCATTGTATTTAAATAAATTTATAAGCATCTGGATTGTTTATGGGGGAATGACTGTCGTTTGCGGACTGATAAGTTATGTCGCTCTGTATATTTTTCATGATTTTTTCAGTACAACGGTATTCTATTTATTTGTTTTTTGCCTGTTAGAATTTATCGTATGGCTTTCCATAACTCTCTTTGCCGGAATTGTCTTTGGATCAACGGCGCTTAGTATGATGACTGCATTTTTGGTATACATATTGCAATCTATATTCAAATACCATGATACTTTTGGTGAAATTGTAAATTCAAAAATTATGCAAAATATCGCTGATGGGCTTTATTATATATTCCCCAAAATAGGTGAAGTATCCGACATTGCAGAGAATCTGGCTTTAGATAAAAATATCAATGACTGGATGCCGCTCTGGTCAACTTTATTGTTCTCAGTCGTATTAATTGGCGTTACAATATTCTTATTCAATAAAAAAGATTATTAAATTGTTCATTGATTATTTTTTAATAATATTGTATTTATAAAACTATGAATGAATCAAAGAATATAGAAGACTTATTGGAGCCATTAAAAATAGCCAGCCGTCTTGAGCAGGAAGGACAGCAGTTTTTTCTGGAATCTGCAAGAAATGCCAAAAGTAAACTGGTGAAACAGACTTTTGAATTTCTGGCCCGGGAAGAAGACAAACACCTGTCCAAGATTACTGAAGTTTATAATATGCTGGAAATCTCCGATGGGAACGAAGTCCCTGATATTGAAGATTCCCAGGCAGATGAAAGGCTAACCTCGTTTAATGATAATCTGGCTCAGTTAAAGGAGAACTTATCTCCGGAAGCATCAGATATAGAAGCTTATGAAACAGCCCTTAAATTTGAAAACGGAGCCGAGGATCTTTATGATAAAATGTATCTGGAATCAGAAAATCCAAAAATAAAAAGATTCTATAAGTGGTTGATTGATGAAGAGAAGATGCACGCCCGCCTTTTAAAATCATGTCTTATCTTTGCCCAGGATCCAACCGCCTGGTTTAAAATGAAAAACGACTGATTCATAAATCAGAGAAAATTTAAACTCTCTCAGTATCTCCTTTACTCCGTTTGAAAAATTAGCTATATATTCCCGCAGATAAATAAGGCAATACAGCAGTTCAAGGAGGACTATTTATGACCCCGTTCGAATACCTGAAAAAAACCGAAAAGCAACGGATGAAAGATCTATTTGAACTTCTTAATTTTCCGTCAGTATCAGCTAAGTCAGAACATAAAAAAGATGTGGCCGATTGCGCCGAATGGCTAAACTCCCATCTAAACGTGATTGGCTTTAAATCCAAAGTTTATAAAACACCCGGACATCCAATAGTTTATGCTGAATACATGGTAGATAAAAAGCACCCAACGATTATATACTACGGCCATTACGATGTCCAACCCCCGGAACCGCTTGAACTATGGAAAACTCCTCCCTTTAAACCAGAAATAAGAGATGGATATATATATGCTCGCGGCTCTACCGATGATAAAGGGCAGACCTTTGCTCAGATAAAAGGACTTGAAGCCGTTATTAAATCGACCGGTACTCTGCCTGTTAATATAAAATTTCTTATTGAGGGGGAAGAAGAAACCCATTCTGTAAATCTCCCTAAGTTCATCAAGCAAAACAAAAAGATGCTCAAAGGGGATATTGTCGTTGTTTC
>CAYPUP010000356.1:0-2714 GCA_964413795.1 uncultured Ignavibacteriales bacterium | reverse complement strand
AATAACCGGCATTGATTTCAATAAACTTATAAATCCGCCTAAAGCCACAGCACCAACACCGAGGTATTTGATATATGAGTTTCTTAGTTCCGAGGGATCCATATCAATTATAGGTATTGTTCCGGGGGCGATAATAGCGTGAGGCATCTGTTCTCCGATAAACATTATAAGCGGGCCAATTCCAAGATACCCAAGCACAGCCCCGCCCATCATAAGAGCGGCAATGCGAGGGCCAATAATGTATCCGACCCCTAATAATGCCGGGGTTCCGTCAACTCCAATAACACCCCCTCTTAAATATTCCCTGAAATTATATTCAACAAATTCAGCCCAACCTCGGATTGTCTCCATACCAATCGTATATAATGAACCAATTCCGATTCCGGCAAAAACAAGTTTGGCTTTATCACCGCCTTCATCGCCAGCAATTATTATTTCGGCACAGGCGGTTCCTTCCGGGAATTTCAGATTGTCATGCTCTTTTTCAACTAAATATTTTCTGAGTGGGATCATCAGCAGGATACCTAAAGTACCCCCTAACATGGAGAGCCAGAATATCTGTCCTTTGGATACTTCGTGAACATATCCCGATGCTGTGATTTCCATATTGGCTGACCAGATGAAAAAGGCTGGAATTGTAAAAATAATTCCCGCAGCCAATGATTCACCAGCTGAGCCGATTGTCTGGACAATATTATTTTCAAGAACGGTTACTTTTTTGAAGAATATTCTTAATACCGCCATAGATATAACCGCTGCCGGTATTGAGGCTGAAACGGTCATTCCCAATTTTAGACCGAGGTAGGCATTAGCGACACCAAAAACAACTGAGATAATGGCACCAAGAATGATAGCTTTCCAGGTTACTTCGGGTATCAGCGTATTGGCTGAAATAAGAGGCTTAAAACTATTTCCAGAACTCTCCTGTTTGTCCATCACACCTCCACATTAATGGGTGATAATATATGATTGCCATAAGTTAGGTTAAGTTGTTGTTAAGTCAAGTTTTTAGTCCAGATAGAATTGATGGTGTATATATGTGCATGGTTTAATAAGGGCTGCAATGCCATTATCGCATTATCTGCGTTAAAAAATTAATTAAAAAAACCGGAATGTGGAAAACTTTTCCGGCATTTATTTGTATTTTTATTTAGTTAAAGTGGAACTAATAATATAATGTTGTTGTATCATATATATAGGGTGACGGATAAGTTCTTAACGACTTGTGAACTACATTATAATATAGAACTTGACAAAAAAACAAAATATCGTATTATTAGGTAGATCCCCACAATTAAATATATCTTTTTGATTGCGCCTGAAAGACAATAAGGTTTGTAAAATTTCGTTTTTACGGATGAGAGAAAAAAACCGGTTGACTAATAGGATTATAATGTCATACCGGACATGAATTCAACCACAGCCTGAGGAGGTGAAATTTGATGAGACGCTTAAGCACATTTGTGATCGTTGTTGCCATCCTTCTGGCTCCATCACTGATATTTGCAGTGGCAAATAATTTTGTTGCTGGCAAGGCGATGTCCAAAGATGCTAATACGATTGTTGTTCCATTGGTAATTTCCAATGAAGCCAATCTGACCGCTATGGATATCCCTGTAAAATATTCTGATGGAGTGACCCTGAAGGATGTAACTTTCGAAAATACTCGTACAGACTATTTTGACATGAAGATTTTTAACATCAACACTGAAGAGCAGTCTGTTGTTATTGGTCTTATACCCCAGTTTTCACCTGTCGTAAAGCCGAATCTGGAAGCTGGAACTGGTGCTGTTGCTAATTTGGTATTCGAAATTAACGATCCCAGTGTTAATGAGATTACACTCACAGAAAATGTGACTGAGAATCCAGTGCATTTCCTGGCTTTTGTCTATCATGATGTCGATGCTGATGGAGTTATGAGCGCTCGCTTGGAAAGAGTAGATTTCCCGCCGGTAACGGTTGCTCTTTCTGATGTTTCTCCAGTAAACGGCCTGCCGACTTCATATAGCCTGAGTCAGAATTACCCGAATCCATTTAATCCATCTACTAACATCGCATATGATGTTCCTAAAGCATCACATGTAACTTTGGAAATATTCAATGTCCTCGGACAGAGAGTAGTTTCTTTGGTTGATCAGGAGATGGAAGCCGGTTCTTACACGGTCGAGTTTGATGGATCCCAGATTTCAAGTGGAATTTATTTCTACCGCCTGAATGCTGGCGACTTTGCTGATACCAAGAAAATGGTGATGGTAAAGTAAAGAGTTTGATGTTTTTTATGTGTTGAAGCAAAAATATCTGTTCTAAATTACTTTCGTCGACGAAAGCCCATGCTGCTAGCCACAGAATGGGCTTCCTTTTTTTTATATTTCATAACAGTAGTGTCCGGTAAAAATATAAAAATAGGTGAAAGAACATCATTGTAATTTGGTCTTTTTTTTATCCGGACAGCAGAAACAAGCCTTTAAAATGAGGTGACAAGCCTAATTTTGCTGTGAAAAACCGATAAAGATTTAACACGACCAAACGTTTTTGAGATCTAAAAAAAGGATTCACCGGACAGCATCAATTGGCAAAACCTAACATGTTGTAAATAAGGAACTTAATTATTTGGATGTGGGCAAATCTTGTAAGAGAAAATTTTAACCGGACAGTAGTGATTTCCCAGTCTAAATCAGATTTTCCCTCTCCTGAAGACCGGCTTATAGAGAGGA
>CAYPUP010000355.1:0-2715 GCA_964413795.1 uncultured Ignavibacteriales bacterium | reverse complement strand
ATTAGACCTTGAATAGGCATTACTTGTTTGGGACAGATTAGACACATTAAAGGAGATTACCCATGAAATCCAAAATTTTCTCCCCTTTTCAGCCTAAAGTCGTTTTGGCAATTGTGGGCATTACAATACTGGGCTGTACGTTCTTTGGAAAACTAGTTGAAAATGCCGTGCCATCGCCGTCCGCTGAAGGCGTACCCACAAATGAGAGTTCTATTCCGAGTTCTGACAATCAAGCTCGTTTTATCATCAAAATCACCGATGGTATTTATACGAAATATGGTTACATCGATCAAAAAGGAAAAACAATAATAAAACCGCAATTTAGCAATGCGGGAAATTTCCATGAGGGATTAGCCGCTGCTCAAAACTCGCAAACAGGGCTGTGGGGATATATTGACCCATCTGGAAAGTATGTGATTGAACCGAAATATGGGGGGGTGTCGAATTTTTCGGAAGGATTAGCATTTGTTCAGTTTCACAACTCTGATGAACGTCTCTGTATAGATCAAACTGGAAACGTAGTTTTTATATTACCAAATCAGGAATTGGGAGACGGGCTATTCGTGTTTTCCACCGTTGGTTTATTATTTTTTTCTGATTATAGCAATATCAATGAATTTCATGATGGAATCGCCATCATTTATGAAGAAGTTAGCGAGAGCGTCTTTTTACCAAATTATGTTGACAGGCAGGGCAATAAGCTTTTCCCGCCTGGCAAACTTGGTTACTTAAGCGTTTCTGCTTTTTCAGATGGATTAGCCCTCATTTTTCTTGATGATGAGATTGCTATCATAGATAAAAAGGGAAACAAAGTGGCCAAAGTAAATGACCTTTCCGGCTTTAAAGTTTATAATTCCCCCACAAATTTTCCGTTTGTTGAAGGTGTTGTACCAGCGTTTACTGTCCCTATGAAAGAAACAGGCTTTGATGTCCGTGTGGCTGGTTATGTTGATGAAAGCGGAAACTTTGTTATTCCCCCTCAATTTCTAAACGCATATCCATTTAGTGAAGGATTGGCGCCTGTACAGGATGTACAAACAGAATTATGGGGTTATATTGACCATTCTGGAAATCTGGTAATTCCTTATCAATTTGCATCTGCACAGGTACGTATGACTGGATTCTCGGGAGGGTTGGCTCCAGTTTGGAAACCAGATGGTCAATGTGGGTATATTGATAAAACTGGCGAAATGGTTCTTGATATTTGTGGCGAATCATTTCATGATGGGCTAGCATACGCTAGCAATGGAACAATAACTGGGTACATTGATAAGCAGGGCAATTTTGTTTATATAGACCAAAGCCCAAATACAACAAGTGCGATTACAGAGCCAACTCACACAGGTATGTCTCCGACGCAGGTATTTGACAGTCAAGCTCGTTTTATTATTGAAACAGTTGAAAATGGTCACTCTAAATTTGGCTATGTCGATCAAAAAGGAAATACGATAATTGAGCCACAATTTGGTAATGCGGCAAATTTTCACGAGGGACTGGCCGCTGTTCAGGACACGCAGACAGGGTTGTGGGGATATATTGACCCAGATGGAAAGTATGTAATAGAACCCAAATATGGAAATGCTTTTAATTTCTCAGAGGGATTAGCGTTCGTTGAGTTTCGAAATTCGGATGAGCGTTTATGTATAGATAGGAGTGGCAAAGTTATATTCACCTTATCGAATCAGTCGAGGTTATACTACGGAGGGTGGGAATCACCCACTGAGTTTATTAATTTTGGATTCAATTTTAGCGGCCGAACGTACAGCAATTATTATGAATTTCATGATGAGGTCGCGATTATTGCAGAAAAAACCAGTGCGAATGATAAGGCAATTAATTACGTTGACAGAAATGGCAACATTCTCTTCCCGCCAGGAAGCTTTACCTCTTTGGGTGTCTCCTCGTTTTCATCTGGTTTTGCCATAGTTGTATTTCAGGATTCTAGTAACGAAATTTCCATAATAGATAAAGATGGACACAAGGTGTCTGGTGTCAAGGGCTTACCAGGCTTTTTGATTAATGTTTCCCCAACAAATTTTCCATTTGTCGAGGGCGTTGCTCCAGTATTTACGGTTCCAGATGCTGAAACTGGCTATGATGTTCCAGTTGCAGGTTATATTGGTCTGGACGGAAATTTTACGATCCCCCCTCAATTCCTAAATGCCTACCCTTTCAGCGAGGGACTGGCTCCTGTGCAGGATGTTCAAACCGAATTGTGGGGCTACATTGATCATTCCGGATCTATAGCTATTCCTTATCAATTTGCTTTGGCGTCTGTTTTTTCAGAAGATTTCGCTTCTGTTTGTAAGTCAGATAGTCAATGTGGCTTCATAGATAAGAAAGGTGTGTGGGTAATTGACAACTTCCGAATTTTGGGATTTCCAGGAGATGGCATTGATACATATATAACGGGATTCCATAACGGTCTTGCGCATGTTACTGATTTATCACAATATGGATATATTGACAAACAGGGAAGATTTATTTATGTTGACCCGCCTTAATAAATCCACATGTCTCTGGAATAATTAATCTATGTCTCTATTAAAAATGCCCGCCGAAGCGAACATTTTCTCTGAGCCACCGGTCGGCTACGACCCGACGACCTGACGATTACGAATCGTCTGCTCTACCAGCTGAGCTACGGTGGCGTTTTTTACAGCGGCGGGATTATAAAGGATTACAGGTAAACCCGCAAGTTTTCCTTTCTCCGCC
>CAYPUP010000354.1:0-2728 GCA_964413795.1 uncultured Ignavibacteriales bacterium | reverse complement strand
ACTGATCCCATTCGATCTTTTTATTTTCCACCAGTTTATCTACCACATGATCTCCAAGAGTCTCTCGCATGAGTTTTGAGTTTTCAAATTCTTTAACAGCATTTTCAAGAGAATTAGGTAGAGTCTCGATTTTAAGCTTTTTCTTTTCCTGATCAGTCATGTTGAAAATGTTTTCTTCGATCGGATCGGGGAGTTTGTATTTCTTTTCGATCCCCTGCAACCCGGCCGCTAACATACATGAAAAAGCGAGATAGGGATTTGCCGCTGGATCAGGGGAGCGGAGTTCTATACGGGTAGCTTTTTCTTTGCCAACCCGGTACATGGGAACCCTGACCATGCTGGAACGGTTGCGTCTTCCCCAGCTGATATAGACCGGAGCTTCATAACCGGGAACTAACCTTTTATAAGAATTTACCCACTGATTGTTCACAAGGGTAAACTCTTTGATATGCTTCAGAATCCCGGCGGTAAAGTGCTGGGCAGTTTCAGACAGACTATAATTATTATTAGCATCAGCAAAAATATTGTTGTCCCCTTCAAATAATGACATGTGGCAATGCATTCCTGAGCCATTCTCGCCAAAAATAGGTTTGGGCATAAAGGTGGCATGAAGACCGTTCTGAAGAGCAACCTGACGAACAATAAATTTATAAACCATGGCAAAATCAGCCATAACCAGTGCATCCTGATATTTCAGGTCAATTTCATGCTGGGAAGGGGCTACTTCATGGTGCGAGCATTCGACAGCAATATCTATTGCTTCGAGAGCGTTAACAGTTGCCTTGCGAACCATAGAACCTTTATCAACTGAGCCAAAGTCAAAATAACCGTCATGATCTATTGCTTTGGTATCGGAATCATTTTCAAAATAGAAATACTCAAGTTCCGGACCGACATTAAAGGTCCAGCCTCTATCCTGAATTTTCTGAAGATTTTTTTTCAAAACCCAGCGCGGATCACCATCATACGGGGTATCATCCGGGTTAGTAATGTCACAAAACATCATCGCCACTTTTTCGCCAGCGATTTCCCAGGGGATAACCCTGAAAGTCAGCGGATCAGGGTGAGCCATCAAATCCGATTCCTGGATACGGGCAAAGCCCTCCACTGAAGAACCGTCAAAGCCCTGTCCTTCATCCAAAACCTGTTCAATTTCAGAACGGGTTATTGACATCCCCTTGATCTGGCCCAAAATATCGGTAAAACATAACCGGATATATCTTACCCCGGCTTCATGGATTAATCTGAGAACATCCTCTCTGGTTCTTGTCATGGTTCTGCTCCTGTAAAATCTGTGAATGGCTTATCTCTAAAAAATGATAGAAAGTACTATTTTTTAAATTAAATCAACCAAAACAATCATTAATTAATGATTTTTATCCAACGTAATATTGGTTGATTCAGTTCCTATAGATCGGATTGTTTTGGTATATTTTAATATAAAATCTATAAATGTACTGAAAATGGTTAAAATAAGACCATTATAGATCATTTAATGATAGGATAATATTTTTATTAACCGGTTTCAGCATACGGTGTTTAACGCCAGCCATATCAAAAATCCTCCGGGCAGCGACCATAATATCATTGTCATGGTACTTATCAGAGAGATATACCACTTCCTTAATTCCAACCTGCACAATGAGTTTGGCACACTCATTACAAGGAAAAAGAGAAACATACAGGGCCGCTCCATCGAGATCGGGTTTATTTGAGGCGTTGGTAATGGCGTTCATCTCGGCATGGCAGACATAGGGATACTTGGTATTCAAAAAGTCTCCCTGTCGGCTCCAGGGAAGCTCATCATCGGAACAACCGATCGGGAAACCATTATAGCCAATCCCGATAATCCGCTTGCTTTTATTAACAATACAGGCCCCAACCTGGGTGCTGGGATCCTTGGAGCGTTTGGCCGAAAGCTGGGCAATGGCCATAAAATACTCTTCCCAGCTAATATAATCAGTCCGTTTATTCGTCATAATGAGAAAGTATAAATAATTTGATATATATAAGAAAGCAAAAAAAGCCCAGAGATTAACTAATTTTCAACAAAATATGATTTTGATTTTAATTTGACTTAAAGATATTCAGTATATATGATATTCATAAATGCATTATTTCTAATTTAAAGAGGCTTTAAATGCTTGAAGAATTTCGTGTTGAAAATTTTTTATCTTGGATAGATTTATCTTTTAAACCTAAAGATATAAATCTTTTAATAGGATTAAATAACTCAGGCAAATCAAATTTATGTAATGCCTTAAGATTTGTCTCGCATGCCGCTACACGTACTTTTAATACAATTTTAAAACATTTTTATTTAGATCCGTATACAATTACTAATTTCTCATATAATAAACCAACTGTAGATTTTTCCTTAAAAGTAAAAATACCATTTAAAGGTGTTGAGGAAACTTATGAATATAAATTGAGTATTTCTACACCAACACAATTTTCAACCACTCCTCAAATTGTTGTTGAACATGAAAGATTGACCCACATTACTGGTGGATCAAAAGATAGGATTTTATTAGACAACTCAGGGAAAAATGTTCAACTTTTAAATGAACCTGAATCTTCTTTTTATTCATTCTCTTCACCCTCTGACTCGACAATGTTATTCAGAGTTTATGACGATAAGAATAACCATCCTAGGGCAATTAACTTTAGAAATTTCTTAGCATTTTTATTATACTATGATTTATCTCAAATTGGATTACGAAATAAT
>CAYPUP010000353.1:0-2734 GCA_964413795.1 uncultured Ignavibacteriales bacterium | reverse complement strand
TTGGCCAGAGGAACCTTTATTGCCGGAACTTCCTGATGAACCGGAACTCTTCCCTGATGACTGCTTGTTCGATTTTACTGAGCTGCCTGAATTGGAGGAAGTGCTTGATTTGGTTGAAGGGTTTGATTCTTTATAGGTCCTGGTGCTTTTTCCACTCTCTTTACTTTTATCTGAGCCGCTGTCATAAGTACTACTCTTTCTACCCTTGTCCCCGGTCTTTTTCTGGTAGAAGCCTGATGAAGTCGATGATTTATCCTGGGTCTTGACAGTAGCTTTTGGTGACTTGTTTCCATTATCCGATGAACTCCCTTCAACGGTTACCGAAGTCTTCCCAGGTTTATTTGTACCACCTGAATTGTAAGACCCATAATCTTCCCCTTTAGTGCGGGAATTATCGTTCCCGGAAAAATCAGTTACTACACCAGACTGGCGGGAAATTTTGCCATTACCTTTTGTAGATGAAGATTCACCAATGCCACTGGCTTCCCAGCCACGATCAGTTTTAATCATCGCGGTACTTCCCCGTACATTTTTCTTGGGGCTGATTGTAACAACCTGAGTATTGGCTTTGCCTGATTTATCGGTTCCGACAACAACATTCTTTTTAGTGACATCCTTTGATGACAATACTGATGCTTTTTTAGTTTCAAAATTAACGTAACCACTTTTAACAGGATTTTTATATCCAGCTACTCTTACATCTTTAAACTTGGATTGGATATGAGGTCCCGGCTGAACAATGTTATTATCGAGCACAATAGTATTATAGCGTGAGACATGAATATCCGATTCCCAGCAATAACCCCAGGGATCATAAACAGTAAAGGTATGCCAACCGACATAAATTCTCGGTAAATATAAAGGAGTACATCCCCAGTATATGCCATCAATATAAACCGTCGATCCCCAGGGGTAATCGAAATAGACATTTCCGCAAAGAGTCCAGTTATGATAAACCGGATGATAAACCGGTTCGAAATAATAATCTTCCCATTCATCAACATATATCGAAGTACGATCATAGGCTAAGCGCTGGGCATTGTTCCTGACGAAATAATGGTCATTGATATAATCCATGAATTCATAGCGGTCATCCCAGTCACAAATCAGTCCTGAAACCGGATACCAATCGGGAATTGGAATCCGTTCGCGTGATGCGATAATCTGGATATTCTCAACCCCTTCCGGGCCGCTGACAACCAGCTCATAATCATCCCAGTTATTTGGCATACGATAAGAAATCCCGGCTTCTACATAGTTATTTTCAGTCGGATCAGTTGGGAAAAGGATATTCACCCGCCCTTTGGTATCAATCGAATAAATAACCACATAGGAATCACGATTGACGCGATAATGAATGACGATATTATCCCCTTCGTAGTATTCGCCGTCATTGTGATTGGTCCAAACCTCAACATCAAGATAACGATCAACCTGAGAACGATCATCGTAACCGTATTTCTGGGCGTCATAATTTTCATCATCGTACTGGATATCTTTAGTAATATTTTGAGCCATCATCGATGGCGTACTGATCAAAAAAACCAGTAACATCAAAATTGTTAATTGTTTCATTTGGCGTAACATGATAATTGCCTCGCTTTTTTTGATTTATTTTAAATCGTTAGTGGATTTATTCTTTATTGAATAAACAGACGATAGAGTCTGATCATTGCTTTTCGGAGGAGCAATCAGTTCCGGATTGTTAAGAGCCGTCTGATAAGCCCATTGAAATTGAACTCCGGTGCCATCGGTGTTAAGGACGCGCATTTTGGCATAATGATTGTCATCGGTTTTGATAATATAAGTATGGTTAATTATAATCTCTACATAGCCCAGATCTGACCAACCGGTAGTTGGAGCGTCATCGATATCATACCAATAAGCAGTATAGCCCTTCCCCTGAATTTTCGTACTACGAAAATAATTTATATCCCCTGCATTAAGATAATAAACACCATAGGCATCAGAATCGACATAAGCATCACAGTCGGAGCTGGCGGCATCGACTATATCCTGATCTGCAAAATTTATTCCGGCACTCGCTTGATTATCAGCAATATCATAAAGATAAAGAACTCCTTCAGGACGCGGTGTATCAAAAACATCTTCAGCTGATAAAGTTGAAATCTGTCCGGCATGATCAACTGAAGCCACAGCATAATAATAGGTTGTACCATTATTTATTCCCGAATGAGTATAATCATAATATATCAGATCAAGATTGGGGTTATCATCTGCAGTCAGGCGGTCAATTTCAACATAGTCGGCATTTAAACCAACCGAATTGGCATAAATAATATATTCTTTAATATCCCGATCATAAGGTCCAGCCCACCAGATATCAACATATCCGTCGCCAGTCACTGAGAATACTCCCTGGGGTGGTTCCGGGCGGGGATCCAATACTGAATCATTATTATTATCACAACCGGCAACGACCGTTAGTATAATCATCATTGAGATCAGCAAGAATGAACGAAACATTTGTAAAACTCCTTTTTATTTTTCAATTTCTAGTTACCATATAAACATATACCGTGCCAAATGACGTAAGCTACTATTATTCATTGCCTTAACATTCAAGCGTTGAATGTGAGATGGGTTTGCCGCACAATTTTTGTGCGTTGAATATTATTAATGCACTGATTTAGTAAGTGTTGTGGTGTAAATTTATGCCTGTTTCAGGCCGTATTCCTTGATTTTTGCTCTGAGAGTATTGCGATGAATACCA
>CAYPUP010000352.1:0-2745 GCA_964413795.1 uncultured Ignavibacteriales bacterium | reverse complement strand
CGGTTCGGCAAAAAAGATAATTACTGGTCAATGGGCGACACCGGCCCTAATGGCCCTTGCAGTGAGATTCATTTTGATCGGGGAGAATCTTATGGAACCGGACCAGAGGATATAGTCAACGGCGAAACGGAAAGATTCGTTGAATTCTGGAATCTGGTCTTTATGCAGTATGAAACTCTTATTGATGGCAGAACCATTGAATTACCAAAACCATCAGTAGACACCGGCGCCGGACTGGAACGGATTGCCTCGTTGCTACAAAATACAAAAACTAATTTTGGCATTGATCTCTTTCGGGGAATCATGTCAGCAATATCTGAAATCACCGATAAAAAATATAGTGACAAGGTTACATCTTTTAATGTTATAGCCGATCATCTGCGGGCTTTGACTTTTGCTATTGCCGATGGAGCGGGGATTTCCAATGTCGGACAAGGATATGTTCTCAGGAGAATTCTTCGCCGAGCGGTACGTCATGGCAGGCTGTTAGATATGAAAGATCCCTTTATTTACAGGCTGGTTCCCGCTCTGGTGGATGAGATGGGCGACGCCTTCCCGGAGATAAAAGAGAAACAATCACATATCAAAAATGTTATCAAAGCCGAAGAAGAAGCTTTTGTCCGAACTCTCGATAATGGCCTGGATCTCTTTAATAAAATTGCCTGGAAATTAAAATCATCGGGTAGAAAAGTTATTGACGGCAATGATGTTTTCAAACTTTATGATACCTATGGCTTCCCCTATGACCTAACCGAGATAATGGCGGCTGAAATGGGCTACACGCTTGATCAGACCGGTTTTGAAAAAGAGATGGAAACCCAGAAAGCACATTCAAAAGCATCCGGTAAAACCAATGAATATCAGGATCAGTATATTAAAAAGATTACAGATAAATTAACAGCACTTGGGATTGAAAATCTCGCTGTTACCGAATTTGATCGTTCAAATCTAAAAACTGAATCAATAGTTATATATCATTTTGAAGATGATAATAATAATACAGAAGTGCTGATTCTCAACAAATCCCCATTCTACGTTGAATCAGGCGGTCAGGTTGGTGATGTGGGCAAAATAGTTGGCGATCATTTCTCTTTCGAAGTGAATTCTGTTATAAATCATCTCGATCGTTATGTTCATTTTGGCCACTTCGTTGAAGGATCTCTTCCATCTGGTAAAATTAAATTAAAAGCAATTGCCGAAGTTGACACTGAACGCCGCTGGCATATTATGCGCAATCATACCGCTACCCACCTGGCACATAAAGCATTGAGAATAGTATTGGGAGATCATGTTAAGCAATCAGGATCTTATGTCGGGCCCGACAGACTCCGCTTTGATTTTTCGCATCATCAGCCGATGACCTCTGATGAAATCAGAGAAGTTGAAAGGATTGTCAATAGTGAGATTCTCAAGGGACACAATGTCTCCACTGAGATTATGGATGTTGACGAGGCTAAGAAGACTGGCGCGATGGCCTTGTTTGGTGAAAAATACGGCGACAAAGTGAGAGTCGTTTCAGTTGATAAATTTTCCAAAGAACTTTGCGGCGGGACACATGTCAACAATATCAGCCAGATCGGACCCTTCTTTATTACTCTGGAGACGGGGATTGCCTCAGGAGTTCGAAGACTGGAAGCTATCACCGGTGAAGCAGCAATTAAGTATATGCTTGATGCCAAGAATTTCCGGCGGGAAGTTGCTGAAACTGTTGGAAGATCGGAAGCAGATGCTCTGCAGGCAGTGAGTAAGTTTATGGAAGATAATAAAAGTTTACAGAAAGAAATTAAGAAAATAAAATCACAAATGTTATCCGGCAGCTCTGCCTCGATTGGTGATGAAAAAGAAGTTGGGCTTTATAAAATATATTTCCATGATTTTGGTGAAACCGATAAAGACATTATGGCAGGCTGGATTGATAACATAAAAAGCAGGCAGGATTCGGTTTTAGCCATAGGCCTGGGAACGATTGAGAGCAACTGGACGGTGATGACCACCGCCAGCAGTACAGCAATTAATGAACATAAAGCTCATGCCGGTAATTTGCTAAAAGATACTCTTAAAGAGCTTAACGGTCGCGGAGGTGGAAAGCCAAACTTTGCCCAGGGATCGGTGGAAACAGGAACAGCATTTAATACCATTGTCGAAACGTTTATTAAACATGTAAGAAAGATATCAGGCAATGAATAAAGAAGATAAACTATTATATTTGAAAAAGCTTGGCGATGAATGCGCTATTCTTCGCAAAGCGGTTGTGGAAACCCTCGGAACGGAAATTCTGGATCTCTCGGCTTTTATTTCCGGTGTGATCGGAGCCGGTGGCAAGATACTTTTAGCCGGCAATGGCGGTTCAGCCACTGATGCATCGCATTTTGCAGGAGAGATGATTGTCCGTCTGACTCCAGCCAGATCCCGTCAGGCTTTACCGGCTATTGCTTTATGTGTTGATCCGAGCGTGATGACTGCGGCGGCCAACGATTTTGGATTTGATAATGTTTTCTCCCGCCAGGTTGAGGGACTGGGCAATAAAGGGGATATGCTTTTTGTCATCTCCACATCGGGTAACTCAACCAATTTGAAAAAAGCTGTCCACGCCGCCAGAGAACGAAAGATGCTGACCGTGGGATTGTTGGGGGGTAAAGGGGGTTCGCTGGCCGGGTTAGTCGATAGAGCTTTGATAATCCCGCATACTTCTACCCAGCGAATCCAGGAAGAACACATTTTTATAATTCATACTCTCGTGGAACT
>CAYPUP010000351.1:0-2750 GCA_964413795.1 uncultured Ignavibacteriales bacterium | reverse complement strand
GTAATAGGTTTTATAGGGGTAAATTCATACCGGTTTTTACACCAGATAGAACAAAAAGAACGCCTTGTTGAAGTTGTTTATGATCTCAGCAATACAATACTCGAAATAAGGCGATATGAAAAAAATTTTCTTCTTTACGGTTCAAAGGAAGATCTTGATGAAAACAGGCGCTATATTAAAAAGGGCATTGAAGTGCTTTCAACCATTCATGACGACATGAAAAAAATGAAAGGTGCGCCTCAGATTGAGTTGATTGAACGTGGATTCACAGAATATGAAAAGCTGATGGATCAAATGTCTGTTTGTGTTGTAGTAGGAAGGCAATCCTGCGCAAATGATATTGAAGATAAATTGCGTACGGAAGGGAAAAATCTTGTAGATAGGTCTATAGCCCTTGTTAGTTTTGAGAGAGAAAGGATTCTTGCTATAATCGGGCAATTAAAAAATCATATTATCATTAATGTAACATTATTTCTGTTAGTGGGGATGTTTTTAATACCGATTATGGCTAGAAAGATCATAAAGCCTTTGAGGATAATTGAGGAAACAACGGTTCAGATAGCAAACGGGAATTTTAATTATATTCAGGTGCAAAATACAGGGGATGAAACACAGCGGGTGATTGAAGCATTCAACCATATGGTTGCAGAACTTGAAAAACGTCAGGAACAACTGGTTCGAACCAAGAAATTGTCATCAATTGGAATTCTTACTTCCGGCGTTGCCCATCAGCTCAATAATCCCTTAAATAACATTTCTACTTCCTGCCAGATACTTCTTGAAGAAGGCGACAAAGCCGATCCAGAACTAATGCACAGATTGCTTTCTAATATCGAACAGGAAGTTAACAGGGCAAGAGATACCGTAAAGGGGCTGCTGGACTTTTCGCGTGACAGGGACTTTGCTATCGCCCCCGCTTCTCTTGATGAAGTGGCAGAGCGCTCAATAAGGCTTGTATCAAGCCATGTGCCTTCCGGAATAGAGATTCAAAAAGATATACCGAAAGATTTACTTCTGGATATTGATATACAGCGAATTCAAGAGGTATTTCTCAATCTTATTATCAACGCGGTTCAGGCTATTGAAAGCTCATCCGGACTGATAAAAATATCGGCAAGGCCGGATCAAGCTGCCGGAATGGCTTTGATAACTTTTGAAGATACAGGGATCGGCATTCCGGAGAAGAATTTTGATGTGATTTTCGACCCTTTTTTCACTACAAAAGAAGTGGGGGTTGGAACCGGCCTGGGTCTTTCGATTGTCTATGGAATTATACAGCAGCATAAGGGTTCTATTTCGGTTGAGAGCAAGGTCGGAGAAGGCACTAGGTTTTTAATCCGGCTTCCTTTACATAAACGGGTATGAAGGAGGCCATAATGACAAAAACTGCCCGGATATTAATTGTTGATGATGAACAGATTGCAAGAGAAAATCTAAGTCATATCCTTAATAAAGAAGGGTATGAAACCGTATCTGTTGAAAGCGGAATTGCTGCTTTAGAGGAGCTTAAAAAAACAGAATTTGATCTTGTGCTCACAGACCTTAAAATGCAGGTGGTTGACGGACTTAAGGTTCTTGAAAAAACCAAAGAGCTGTATCCGGATACGGAAGTTATCATTATAACAGGGTATGCGACGGTTGCTACGGCAGTTGATGCAATGCAGAGGGGCGCTTTTTATTACATACCTAAGCCGGTTAAAATAGATGAAGTGCGGCTTCTTGTAAGGCAGGCCCTTGAAAAAATATCTTTAAAAAAAGAAGTCACAGAACTTCGACTTTGTGTCAGGGGCCTGAAAAAAGTTACTTTTATTACCGGAAATAATGCTAAAATGGAAAGTCTGAAAAAGACTATAGAACAGATTGCTCCAACAGATTGCACAGCGCTTATACTCGGCGAAACCGGAACCGGCAAGGAACTGGTAGCTAAAATGATTCACCGGCTGAGCAATCGTCATGATAAAAGATTTCTTGCAATAAACTGCGGGGCCTTTAATGAGGAGTTGCTTGCCAATGAACTCTTCGGGCATGAGAAAGAAGCTTTTACAGGGGCGCGCGGAATAAAAAAAGGTTTTCTGGAGGCTGCTGAAGGAGGAACTGTTTTTTTAGATGAAATAGGTGATATGCCTCTTTCCATGCAGGTAAAACTGTTGAGAGTTTTACAGGACAGGACATTAATCAGGGTAGGCGGAACCGATGAAATAAATGTTGATATCCGAGTGATTGCTGCGACAAACAAGAACCTTTTGCTTGAGATCGAAGAAGGAACTTTCCGTCAGGATTTGTTCTATCGTCTCAATGTCATTACGTTGCATGTTCCGCCTCTTTCAGAGAGAAAAGAAAGTATTCCGGTTTTGTGCAGGTATTTTTTAAAAAAATATTCTGAAACGCAGGGTAAAGATGTTGTAAATATTTCTGATGATGTAATGGCTGTTCTTGAAAGCTATGAGTATCCGGGCAATATACGCGAACTTGAAAATATTATTGAACACGCTGTGGTAATGGCAGAAAAGGATACAGTGGAAATGCGTCATCTTCCGCCAGATTTTCAGCAGCTAAAATTCAGGATACAAAGCAGACGGCAAAGGGAATTTCTTACACTTGAAGAAAATGAAATGGAGTATATCGCCTGGGTGCTTGAACAGGTTGATCATAAAAAAAGCAAAGCAGCGGAAATCCTTGATATAGACAGGGTATCTTTATGGAGAAAGCTGAGACGGTATAACCTTGAAAGCTGACAAACTACTGCATTA
>CAYPUP010000350.1:0-2770 GCA_964413795.1 uncultured Ignavibacteriales bacterium | reverse complement strand
GCTCCGGCCGGTAGCTATGATAACATCTTTTCTCGCGGCGATTGCTTCGGGATAGGTGATTTCCGGATCAGGATTAGCCATTGCAAAAAGGATCGGATCTTTAGCCATCGATTTGACCATGTCCTGCGTTATCAGATTTGCTACGGAGACACCCATAAAAACATCGGCATCAACCATAGCATCAGCTAATGTTCTGCAATCGGTTTTTCTGACAAATTCCTGTTTGTATTTATTGAATTTTTCACCGCGTCCTTCATACATGACGCCCTTGGAATCGACCATTAACAGGTTTTCTGGTTTGACGCCGAGTGAAACATAGAGTTTGGCGCAAGCAATACCGGCCGCCCCGGCACCGGAATAGACCACGCGAATCTTTCCGATATCTTTGTTAACACATTCCAGTGCATTTATCAGTGCCGCAGCAGAAATAATCGCCGTGCCGTGCTGGTCATCATGGAAAACCGGAATTTTCATTGTCTTTTTCAGAGTCTCTTCAATATAGAAACATTCCGGTCCCTTAATATCCTCAAGATTGATACCGCCAAAAGTCGGTTCAAGAAGTTGGCAGCACTTTATTATCTCATCCGGATCCAAAGTGTCTAACTCAATATCAAAGACATCAACATCGGCAAATCTTTTGAATAGAACCCCTTTTCCTTCCATAACCGGTTTACCGGCAGCAGGTCCTATATTCCCTAATCCTAAGACAGCGGTTCCGTTTGTTACTACAGCAACCAAGTTTCCCTTGGCGGTGTATTTATAAACATCGGCAGGGTTTCTGTAAATTTCCATACATGGTTCAGCAACACCCGGAGTGTAAGCCAGCGAAAGGTCACGTTGTTTTCGACATGGTTTGGTTGAAACAACTTCAATTTTGCCTCGACGACCTTTACTATGATAGTCAAGGGCTTCCTGTTTTGTAACCATTTTGGTACATCTCCTGATTTATATCAGATAATACTGACATTTTTAGTACAAGTGATCGAATATATCGGGATAAAATAGCAGGTCAAGGTGTTTTTTAAGATTAATTTAGCCATACTAAAGGTCAAATATAAGCTGAACCTTCCAATGAGTAAACCCCTATTTTGAGCTGTTTTTTAGTGATTCCACATTTGGTTTTGCCTGATTGGTTTGACAGTATTATCAGGATAATATTTATATATACTTTAGTGTCGCAATATTACCCGCGTTCCAGCAATACGATCACCAAACCTGGCATTTTCAGGTGATTTTATTATTAAAACCACGCCCAGAATATTAAAGGCCGGAAGAGCATCAACGATTCGTAAAAAGTTTCTAACCACTGCCTGCCATAAGCCGATTTTACTGCCGTCATTCGTTATAATCTGCATTCCTAAAACTTTCTTACCGATTGTAGCCCCGATTGTCCCTTCAAGTATTATGAAATAAAGTATTATCACAATCAGGAATGAAATACATAACGGATCGGTGATAAACCAGCCGGAGCTCCATTGGTGTTCCTGACTGGACATAATCCAGACCCCTTTTACGATTTTGGTAACGGGGAAAAAGATCAGACTCAGGATAATGAAATCTATTACCAGAGCCAAGAATCTCTGGGCGAGAGTGGCATATTTGAATTGTTTATTTATACTATCCTGCATAGTTGAAATTTAATACTTCTATAATAAAATTTCAAGGGATTTGACTATTAGATTTATTTCAGTTCTGACAGACCTTTATCCGACTAGGCGGATTGTAAATCGAGAAAATTATAATCTATAAATTATGCTACTTCACCAGCCCGCCGGGGCCCATGAGGTCGGTGAAGGCACGGACGACTTTCTCATCGTAGGCACCCTTAAGAGAATAGATAACTTTCAGAGCGGCAAAAGTATCCATCGCCCCCTGATAAACCCGCCGGGTTGTCATGGCATCAAACGTATCACACAGAGCAACAATCTGTGAGTAGATATGCATCTCGCTCAGTTTTAAGCCATTGGGATAGCCGCGGCGATCCCCGCGTTCATGATGCTGTAAAACTGGATAATAACATGCCTGGCCAATAATATCGGTTTCCACCAGCAGATCGACTCCCCACTGGGGATGTTTTTTCATAATTTCAAACTCGGCATTTGTGAGGGGAGCTTTTTTTCTGATTATTTTATCAGATATTTTTGATTTACCGACATCGTGAAGCAAAGCTCCGATCCCTAATTCATGCAGGAACTCTTCATCGTTAAAGCCCATTTGCTGGGCCAGGGCAATAGAAAAAGTGCAAACATTTACCGAATGAGTATAGGTATAATAATCATAGGATGAAATTTTCATCAAATTCAAAAAGGCATCCCGCCCCTGCAAAATATAATTGACCTTGTTGGAAACAAGACTTTTGGAGCGCTGAATATTCTCCCCATAGGTAGGATTGGCCAGAACATCTTTAACCAGTTCGGTCGAAGTTTCATATAAAATATTGGCTTTCTTTTCTTCCTGAACGGTTGGATCGATAAGAATCTTCGGGAGATTGTT
Organism: uncultured Ignavibacteriales bacterium; assembly: GCA_964413795.1. GTDB lineage: Bacteria > Zixibacteria > MSB-5A5 > GN15 > FEB-12 > DAOWMZ01. Next base: position 277 of record CAYPUP010000350.1, on the reverse strand, counting down.
TTCTATATACCGCTGGTATAGTTTTTTGCTTTCGGAAGTGATAAAAAGCTGGGTGACTTTGTGCTCCAACAGACTCTGGCGGGTATAGTCATTAAAGGGAAGATCGGCGGAACGATATAAAACAAAGTTTTTATCGACCTCCATATACAAATCAAAATCAAGCACCGAATCAAGACGCAGTGATTCCAGAAGGATCGGAATATGCTTGCTTTCAACCTCTGTATTAACTTCTGTATTACTCAAATCTGCCTAATCCCAGAAAAATTACATATTTTTT